>DNGJ01000010.1 GCA_003486305.1 Cyanobacteria bacterium UBA11371 | reverse complement strand
GACTCAGAACGAGGTTATGGCAAGTTAAATGTTAAACTAGAACCAGATGCTTTAGAGCATTTAGTTAACGTTGCTAATGGGGATGCGCGATCGCTTCTCAACGCTCTAGAATTGGCAGTAGAAACCACACCCCCCGATACAGCAGGAATTATTCAGGTCACTTTAGCCGTTGCAGAGGAATCAATTCAACAACGCGCCGTCCTCTACGACTTTGAAGGGGACGCCCATTTTGATACTATCAGCGCTTTTATTAAAAGTCTGCGCGGTTCCGACCCAGATGCAGCTTTATACTGGCAATTGGATATAAGCCAGTAGCGTCAGTTATACCCAGTTTTCTTCATGTTCTACATCTGGGGTTTGGAAGGGCAAGGGCAAAAAGTTTACTGGTAATATAAATTACAGTCTACAGAACCGATTTTTGAGCAAGCAAAAAATCCCAAAAAAAAGAGTAAGTATAAACATTTAGGACGCGCTGTTAGTGAAGAGCATATCGCAGCGGTAGTTCAAGTTTTTCGACGCACCCTCTCTCGATGAAATTGATCGCACGATTAATTCTTTAACTAACAGTTTACTATATTTATATTACGACGGTGAAAGTGAGATTATACCAGAGAAACGCGATTGATTAGCCCATAAGTAAGAAGGGATTGATAGTTACAGCTGGCCTATCAAACACTAATGCCAATTCGCGAGTTATACTCGCGAATTGATCTTCTCTTTGTCCAAAGTCCAATTCCGATGCAACCAGCAACGATATAATTGGCGATCGCTCGCTCTGTCGCACCCAGCTCCCTGACTTGATAGAGAAGTCGGGGATTTTGATTGTTGGCAACATCAGCGAAAAATAGTTAGGCGATCGCACCGCTTTCAGAATAAAATTTGGGCATCAGCACAAACGCGCTCAGCCACCAAAACGCCGATGCCAGCTATCTTAGCGCGCTCTCGCGGGAGAGACTTCGCTTCCCTTGTCTCCTTGTACGCTTGTTGCTTGACCCTACAGCCAGCAGCACAAGCGCAAATTGTACCCGATGGAACTTTACCCAACAATTCCATCGTCACCCCAAATGGAAATACTCTCTCCATCACGGGTGGAACGCCAGCAGGAACAAATTTATTTCACAGTTTTGAGCGATTTTCCGTCCAGACCGGACAAACTGCCCATTTTGATCATGGTTTGACAATTCAAAATATTATTACGCGGGTAACTGGGAATTCTATCTCCAATATTGATGGATTAATTAAAGCGAACGGCAGCGCTAATTTATATTTACTCAATCCCAACGGCATTATTTTTGGGCCAAATGCTCAATTAAATATCGGCGGTTCGTTTATCGGTAGTACTGCTAGCAGCATCAGATTTGCCGATGGCAGTGAATTTAGCACCAATCCTACTGCACCACCACTACTGACAATTAACGTCCCGATTGGCTTGCAATTGGGGTCAAATCCGGCTGGGATAGTCGTGCAGGGTGCCGGTAATAATTTGCGGTTTGACCCCCCAAGTTCAGCCATTATTAGAGATAACAGAACCGTAGGACTGCAAGTACCTGCCGGTCAAACTCTGGCTTTAGTGGGCGGCGATATTGCCTTAGAAGGCGGAAACATCACCGCTAGTGGCGGGCGAATTGAACTGTGGTCAGCGAGTAACGCCTTATTGGCAATTACCAATATTAACGGCAAATTAGCAATTAGCAATGAACAATTAGCCACACAATTTGGAGATATCCGCTTGACTGGTGCAGCTTCCGCAGATGCCAGTGGCAACGGTGGCGGGGCTATTCAAGTGCAAGGGCGGCGGATATCCTTGCGAGATGGTTCGGCGATTTTAGCAACAACTGTGGGGACACAGAATGGAGAAGGGATAACTGTCCGTGCTACTGAATCATTGGAAGCGCTTGGCTTTGACCGAATTTTGCTGTCTCCTAGCGCTATATCTACCGACAGCCAACCCGGATCTAGTGGTAAGACGGGAGATATCGCGATTGAAACCAAGAGCTTGGTACTTGGCGATGGGGGAATATTATCAAGCGCGACATTTGGCTCTGGAAATGCGGGAAATATGACTGTCAAGGCTTCTTCCGTAGAAGCATTTGGCACTTTAAGCAATTTGTATGCGAGTGGCTTATATACTGCCGCCGCAGTTGGTTCCACTGGAAATGCTGGAGATTTAACGATTGAAACTCAACGCTTGCGGTTAACAGATGGAGCGCGACTTGAAGCGACAACTACGGGTGCTGGTAATGGGGGAAATTTAACCGTCAGGGCAACTGAGGCGGTGGACACGATCGGATTCGCCGAATTTAGGAATCCGGCTCTTCCAAACAGATTCATTGTTGGTTCTACCATCGCCAGTTCTGTTACCAGACGACTTGTGACGGGGAATGCGGGCAATGTGACGATTGAAACTGCGCGGTTGAGTGTCTTTGACGGTGGTCAGATAGTCACCGCTACCTTTGGCTTGGGAAAGGGGGGAAATCTGACAGTCAGAGCAACCGATTCTGTAGAATTAATCGGCACTTCGGGCACGAATCCCCTTGCAGTTAGTTCTTTGTCTGCTACAGGTGGACGCAACTCAACCGGAAATGCGGGGAGCGTGACGATCGAAACCCGACAGTTGACGATTCAAGATGGGGCGATCGCAACGGTCACAAATTTAGCACCGACTGGAGAAGCGGGCAATTTAGAGGTGAATGCTGACTCAATTCGGCTGCTTTCCGGTGGCGCTCTTAGTGCTGAGACAACGGCAGGCGATCGCGGCAATATCACAATCAACTCAAAAGATATTGTCCTGCGCGACGGTGGTCGGATTACCACCAACGCCCAACGCACCGCCACAGGCGGCAATATCACTATCAATACAGACACCTTAGTCGCCCTGGAAAATAGCGACATCACCGCCAATGCACAACAAGGTGCGGGAGGGAGGGTAACTATTAATACACAAGGGATTTTTGGAACTCAGTTTCGCTCGCGCACCACTGAGTTTAGCGACATCACCGCTAGCTCAGAACTTGGCGCACAGTTTAACGGCATTGTGCAAATTAACAGTCCAGATGTTCAAACCGCCGCTGGCTTGGTTCCGTTACCAGAAAACTTCGCCAATCCCATCAATCAAATTGCCCAAACTTGCTCGCCCCAAGCTAGACGCAACAGCTTTACCATTACTGGACGCGGCGGGTTACCTCCCACTGCTAGAGAGATATTGAATCTGCCTCCCGCTTGGATTGATTGGCGCATCGCCGGAAATCGAGATGGTACGGGAGCAGGTGGGGTGGTGAGCCAGTGGGCAGGGGGGACAGAAGAATTTGCCAAACATCCTCTAGTTGAGGCGACGGGATGGGTAATTAACCCTCAAGGTGAGGTGGAGTTGGTAGCCAATGTGCCTAATGTTACAACAGGCGATTTGTGGTATAAATATTATAGCTGTGACGATAGATCCACGGATGGGAGGTGAGCGATCGCAGCCCCTAGCCCAAAACAATATGAAATCTCACCCTCACCTTTGCCTGATTTCTCTACTGTGGCTGACTGCTAATAACCCAACTTCAGCACAAATTGTCCCAGATGCAACCCTGCCAAATAATAGCGTCGTTACCCCCAACGGCAATCTAATTGAAATTAATGGTGGCACCAGAAACGGCGGCAATTTATTTCACAGTTTTCAAGAGTTTTCTATACCGACGAATGGGGAAGCTTTCTTCAACAACGCTTCAGATATTCAAAATATCTTTAGTCGGGTTACTGGTAGCAACATCTCTAATATTGATGGCTCGCTTCGCGCTAACGGGGGAGCTAATTTATTTTTACTCAATCCCAATGGAATTATCTTTGGCCCTAACGCCAGATTAAATATCGGCGGTTCGTTTATTGGCAGTACTGCAAACAGCATCAGGTTTGCCGATGGCAGTGAATTTAGCGCCGTTAATCCTTCTTTCCCACCGCTACTAACAATTAACGTCCCGATAGGCTTGCAATTGGGGTCGAATCCAGGCAAAATTATCAATCAATCAACTGCTGTGGGAGAGGGAAATCTGCCAGCACTGCCCCAGTCAATTCCGATTGACAACAAAGTTGGTTTAGCAGTACAACCGGGTCAAACTTTAGCGCTAGTTGGCGGCGATATTCAGCTTAATGGCGGTAATTTAACTGCTAGTAGCGGACAAATAATGCTTGGTAGTGTCGCCAGTCCTGGGTTAGTGAATTTGGCAACAACTCCACAAGGGTTGAGTTTAAATTATGACAACATTCAGAATTTCGGCAACATTCAAATATCAGGTGGAAGTCGGATAAATACTAGCGGAATTGGTGGTGGCAGGGTAGAAATTAGAGGTAGTTTCGTTAACCTCAGCGGTGGGCGAATTTATGGATTGACATTAGGAAATATTGATGGTAGAGGCATAGATATAAATGCCCAACAGTTGCGGGTACAGGATGGATCGCAAATTATCACCGCAACTTTAGCAGATGGAAAAGGAAGCGATATCAACATCCGCGCGACTGAATTATTAGAAATGAGCGGGATAGGAGTTGATAGCTATCAACTGTTTGTAGCGAATTATATAGCTTTTGGAACGCTGGATCTGTTTGACCGCAATCTTGTTCTGGCAACGGGGACTTATGGAATGGGAAATGCTGGAAATATCGATCTCGAAACCGGAAATTTGCTGTTGCGGAATGGAGCGATCGCCGGTTCCACTACCTTTGGTGCTGGAAATGTCGGAAATTTGACCATCGATGCCAATGTTGTGGAATTAGTCGGTGCGACGATTAACACGGGGACAATAAGGAGGAGTACTGGCACCGGAGGAAACATCGATATTACTACCCAACGATTAACGGTGCGCGATGGTGCTGCTCTTGTCAGCATCAGCAACAGTGAAGGAGCAGCAGGGAATATCACGATTAAAGCTGCCGAATCAGTCGAAGTGCTAAGGATTCTGCCTGGAGCTATAGTGCAAACTCTAATCGGTACGAACGCTTTAGATCCAAATAGCATCGGCAGAGCAGGGAATATTACGATCGACACGAAACGGTTGATTGCTGCTGATGGCGCTGGAATTTCCCCATCTAGCGGTGGGATTGTTGGCGAAACTTTGTTTTCTACGACTGGGGGACCAGGAGGCAATTTAACCATTCGAGCTACTGAGTCAGTGGAAGTGACAGGTATCTCTGGATCTTTGGCGAATAGAGGTCTATCTTCCAGTTTTCTCTCTACTCAAACCTTTAGCTCCAATCGGGGAGGTGATATCCACATTTCCACGCCTGTGCTGATTTTACGGGATGGGGGACTGATTTCTGCGGCTTCTTTAGGTGGAGCAGATGCAGGAAATATTACGATTGATGCTGAGCGGGTAGAAGCAATCGGCAGTGGGGGTAACGGTCGATTTATCAGTAAAATTGAAGCTTCGGTTGGCAGCGTATCCATCTTGTCCAATCCCAATGCTACGGGGAATGCGGGTGAGGTGAATTTGAATGTCGGTCAATTGATTGTCCGCGATGGCGCGAGGGTGACTGTCCAAGCTTTGGGAACGGGGCGGGCTGGTAGCATTAATGTGGTGGGAGGTGCGATCGCTCTCGACAACCAAGGCACGATTGATGGCGCTACAGGCTCTGGTGCGGGGGCAAATATTAACCTGCAAGTACGGAACATTCAATTACGCGGTGGTAGTCGCATCAGAACTGATGCCGGTGCTTCCAATGGCGGCAATATCACCATCAATACTGGTACTTTAGTGGCGCTGGAAAATAGCGACATCACCGCCAATGCCCAACAAGGTGCGGGTGGGCGAGTAACGATTAATACACAAGGGATTTTTGGGGCGGCATTGCGCGATCGCACCACTCGCTTTAGCGACATCACCGCCACCTCAGAACTTGGCGCCCAATTTAACGGCATTGTGCAAATTAACAGTCCAGAAGTTCAACCCACAGCTGGCTTAGTCGAACTACCAGCCAATTTAACCGCTCCGACGAATCAAATTGTTCAAACTTGTTCCCCCCAAGCGAGAGCTAATAGCTTTACCATCACTGGAAGAGGAGGATTGCCACCCAATCCCAGAGAATATTTGAATATTTCCCCCGCTTGGATTGATTGGCGAATTGCAGAGGTGCAAGTAACATCTTCCAATTACCAATTCCCCATTCCCAATTACCCAAGCCAAAATACCTTAGTTGAGGCTACAGGTTGGGTGGTCGATGGGGATGGCACTGTCAGACTGGTGGCCCAAACACCTACTCAAGAGTCTTTTAGCAACCAGTTACAACCAAACTGTAACCCAACCTACAAATAATATAATCTAAGATTGCGGGAATACGGCGATCGCTTCAAAACCTTCTTCAATAAACTGATGAATTATATAACTTGAAAGCTCAATGAAATATCTACACAAAAAGCTGTTCAGTCACCTGGGTTTGCTATTGATACTTTGCTACCTACTGGGTTTATTAATGGCTATAGGGGTTCATGCTGTTGTTAGCGATCGCTCACCACAATCCTCAGATATTCCTAGCATAAATCTAATCCAAACAGGACAACATTTTTATCAATCGGGGCAATTTTTATCAGCAATAAATACTTGGAAAGCTGCCGCAGAAGAATATCGTTCTAGAGGAGATAGTTTAAATCAATCGTTGGTCTTGAGTTATCTTGCCCTCGCTTATCAACAAGTGGGACAATTCGAGTCAGCAACAGTGGCTATGAATGAGGCAATTGCTTTAATTGTTAAGCAGCCGAAAGAGCAATTAATTGTTGCCCAAGTTTTGAACAATCAAGGTCAGTTTTATTTGAGTCAGGGACAGTCGGAAACAGCTTTAGAAACATGGAAAAAAGCCGAACAAGTTTATCGGGGAATAAGCGATCGCATCGGCGAAATCGGCACGCAACTAAATCAAGCAAGGGCGTTGCAAACCTTGGGTTTTTACCTGCGCGCTAAAAATATTCTGCAACAAGTTGCCACATCACTCAACAGCCAACCAGACTCGGAAATAAAAGCTACCGCACTTTTAAATCTGGGTAATATTATGCGAGTGTTAGGAAATTTTAATGCGGCTCAGAAGCATCTAGAACAAAGCTTAGCTATTGCTCATAAATTGCAACTTTTGCCCGATATTCAAATTGCTTTATTCAGTTTAGGAAATCTTGCCCAAGCTAGAGAACAACCCCAAGCCGCACTGCAATTTTACCAACAAGCTAGCGGGGAAAATAGCCCGGTTAAATTACAAGCCCAAATTCATCAACTGGAATTGCTGGTAAAATTAGAGCGGTTGGCGGATGGGCTTTCACTTATTCCCAAGATTCAAACTCAACTCGCAAACTTACCTCCTAGTCACAATAAAATTTACGCTCAAATAAACCTGGCAGAATGTCTGCTAAAACTCTCTCCTAACGATGTTTCTAAAGCCGCTAAAATTCTGGCAAATGCTGCCAATGAAGCTAAAAATTTAGCCAATCCTCGCGCCGAATCTTATGCCTTGGGGCGCTTAGGCGGACTTTACGAACAAACGCAACAGTGGGATGCGGCTAAAAGTTTGACCCAGCAAGCATTAATCTTAGCCCAGCAAATTCGCGCCGGAGAAATTGCTTATTTGTGGCAGTGGCAAACTGGAAGATTGCTGAAGCTAACGGGAGATAAAAACAAAGCCGTTTCAAGTTATGCTGATGCAGTAAATACTCTCCAATCTCTGCGTCAAGATTTAGCGGCAGTTAACCAAGACGTGCAGTTATCTTTTCGGGAAAGTGTCGAACCTGTTTATCGAGAATTGGTGGATTTACTACTGCAAAATAATCCCAATCAACCGCAACTTCAGCAAGCAAGATTAACGATTGAAGGACTTAAATTAGCGGAACTTGCTAATTTCTTTCGAGAAGCTTGTCTGGACGTTCAACCCCGACAAATTGACCAAATCGATCCCACGGCTGCTGTGATTTATCCGATTATTTTAAGCGATCGCACAGAAGTCATCCTCTCCCTTCCCGGTCAACCTTTGCGCCATTATACTACAAACTTGGCAAAACAGCAAGTAGAAACTGTCATCAGCCGAATGCGCCAATCGATGCGACGCACTGCTTTCGCTCAAGAGCGGTTGGCTTTGGCTCAGCAAATATACGGTTGGTTAGTCAAACCAGCAGTCGCAGATTTAACCAAGCAGAACGTGCAAACTTTGGTATTTGTCCCAGATGGCGCGTTCCGGAATATTCCAATGGCAGCGTTGCACGATGGAGAGCGGTATCTAATCGAACAATATAGGGTGGCGATCGCGCCCGGTTTACAATTACTCAATCCCCGTCCCATCACCCGGAGTCGCTTCAAAGCATTACTCGGAGGACTGACCGAAGGAAATGGGGAATTTTCGGCGTTACCGGGAGTTCAAGCAGAAGTAACCGAAATCGGTGCAACTGTTCCCGCTACCATTCTCCTCGATCGACAGTTCACCACCAACGCTTTAGAAACCAAAATCAAAACCCTGCCATTTTCGGTAATGCACCTAGCAACCCACGGTCAGTTTAGCTCCAAAGCTGAGGAAACTTTTGTCCTGACGTGGGATGGAAAAATTGACGTTAAAGAGTTAAGTACATTGTTGACTAACCGAGAATTAACCGAATCAGCGCCGATTGAGTTATTAGTCCTGAGTGCTTGTGAAACCGCTAAAGGCGATAACCGCGCTGCATTAGGATTAGCAGGGGTGGCGGTGCGATCCGGCGCTCGCAGTACTTTAGCATCGCTTTGGATGGTCAGCGACGAATCCACAGCAAATTTTATGGTAGAGTTCTACCAACAATTGCTCAAGCCAGGAGTTACCAAAGCAGAAGCCGTGAGACGGGCGCAACTCCACCTGCTCAAGCAACCCGAATTTAACCACCCTTACTTCTGGGCGTCTTTTATTTTGGTTGGTAATTGGCTGTGAACTACCCAACGCCAAGCTTACGCTATGGCGTGGGCTTCTGACTTCACGGGGGATTGCGTCAACTTAGACTAATTGCTCAAAACCAGGTAAGGTGCAATACTTGTTAGTAAGCACCAAAATTTATTTGCAAATAGCACGCAGTAGGTGGTATAGATCGAGATTTTAACCAATACAACCCTTTAGACTGTGGAGTTTAAAAAGCAGATATGACTTGGAGCAGAATTCCCCAACAATTATAGTTTTTTTCTATAGTTTTTTTCTTCGGTTTTTTTCTTCGATGGTGGTTTTTAAACCATACTTAATACAAAGGTACGGCAATATGAATATAAGTAAATCTACTTTAAGAGTGATTTCTGCAATCTTGACGCTTTCAATTCTAGTAGCGCCTAATTTCACCCCTAGCGTGCGATCGCAAAATCGGGCGACCAGTTTTGAACCACCACCCGGAAGGGATATACCCCGTGGGGGTACGGCGGGCGGGGGGTCGCGTTCCGTCGGTAACGCTTGTTCCCCATCCAAGAGTGGGGTCAGCGCTACTTTAACCGCTCTGAGTCCTGGTGGTCAATTGGGGTTAACGCAAAGCTCGCGCCCCAAGTTCCTGGTTTACGTACCGCAAACCAGCGCCCAAACGATGGAATTCAGCTTATTTGACGACAAAATGAACGGGGTTTACCAAATGAACCTCCCCGTTTCTAATCGCACGGGATTAGTTAGCATCGAGCTACCGGAAAATGCGCCATCCTTGGTCAAAGATAAACCTTACTACTGGACAGTTGCCTTGGTTTGCAATCCCAACGAAAGAACCAAAGACATGGTAGTAGGCGGTTGGATCGAACACAGCGAACTAAACGATAGTTTAAAGCAAGAGTTAGCGAAAGCAAGAGGCTTGGAGCGCGCATCTCTCTATGCCCAAAAAGGGTTTTGGTACGATGCGGTCAATACCCTAGTGGAAATGCAACAGACAGAACCTGGGAATTTAGCGATCGCAGCATCTTGGGCAGAGTTGTTAAAATCGGTGGGATTAGATGCGATCGCCAATCAATCAACAGCGACCAACTATTAACCCAAGTTGCTAGTGCGGTAGTAGAGACGTTACATGTAACGTCTCTACTTGTATGGTTAATGGATTTGTCGGGGCGGGTATAAGCAGTCCTCTTTCATTCCAAGCGAATTGCGTTGATAAACCCGCCCCCCCGCGATGCCGATGCAACCTGACTTGATATTACACCTCGCACCAGTGGAGGTAGAACCTCCCGGATCTCGTTCCCTGCTTTGACCTGGGAACGAGAAACGAGAAACGAAAAGAGTTCACAGAATTTTCACATTTTCTATACACAATAATTAAAGCTGCAAAACTTCAGCTTGCCAGATCCGGATAGACTGGTTGCAAGTAGCTACAAAGCGGCACTTACAGCAACAGCGAAAAACCATTTATGTGGAAAAAGTTGACAGATCGCATTCTTCACCATCGCGGTATCGGGATCGCCGCTATCGGTGTAACAGGAGCAGTTTTGATGCTACAAGGGTCTGGTGCATTGCAATTGCTCGAATCTACGTTTTTAGACCAATGGTTTCGCTGGCGTCCCCTGGAAAAAGGTGATTCCCGTGTAGTTATTGTCACCATTGATGAGCCAGATATCTCCCGTTTGGGACGCTGGCCCATGTCGGATGCGACATTAGCAAAAGTCATCCAAAACCTGAAACAGCAACAACCGCGAGTTATTGGGTTAGATATTTATCGCAACCTCAGATCCGAACCCGGACATCAGGAATTACTGAAAACATTCGCTACTACACCCAATTTAATCGGCATTCAAAAAGTCATCGGCGATGGGAATGGCCCAGTTGTGCCGCCGCCACCGATTCTGCAACAGAAAAACCAAATTGCTGCCAGCGATTTAGTACTCGATCCTGATGGTAAAGTGCGCCGCCATTTATTATCTATCCGCAGCGAGGGAAAAGTTTATTCAACTTTAGGAGCAAAGCTGGCATTAGCTTATTTAGAAGCGGAAAATATTCAACTCGAAAGAAGTCAGGATGGAAACTTTAAATTAGGCAAAGCCAAACTGCCGCCCTTGCAAGAAAATGAAGGCGGTTATGTGCGTGCCGATGTCGGCGGTTATCAAATTTTGGCGAATTTCCATCGCCTGCGCCAAAAAACCCCCACCATATCGGTAACAGATGTTTTGGCAAACAAAATTCCGGCGAATTTAATGCGGGGGAAAATCGTAATAATTGGTTCGGTGGCGGAAAGTACGCGCGATCGCTTTTTAACTCCCTATAGCACCAACTCTAAAACAGTTTGGTCTGGGGTTCAAATCCACGCCGACCTTGCGAGTCAACTCGTTAGTGCAGCAATAGAAGGTAGGCAAATTCTGCGGGGAATACCAGAAGCTTTGAATTGGGTGTGGGTATTTTTTTGGTCAAGCGTAGGAACCGCATTAGCATGGAGGATACGTTCTCAGAGTTGGGTTTTGGTAGCGCTTCCCGTTGCGGGTGTGAGTTTGGTGGGTAGCGCTTACTTGTTATTTTTATCCGGTTGGTGGGTTACTGCTGCTGCACCATTTTTAGCTTTAGTAAGCGCTGCTGTTGTCAGTCGCGTTCATCTGTTGTGGACAGAATTGGAAGCATCGCACCAAGATTTAAAAGCATCGCACCAAGCATTAGAAAATTATGCTCAAATTTTAGAACAAAAAGTAAGCGATCGCACCGCCGAACTGTTGCAAAAAAACACAGCATTAGAGCAAGCAAGAGAAGATGCCGAAGCTGCCAACCGCGCTAAAAGTGCCTTTCTAGCCAACATGAGCCACGAGTTGCGAACCCCTCTCAACGCAATTTTAGGCTTTAGCCAACTACTGACTCGCGAACCGCTACCACCCAAACAAAAAGAGCAACTCGCTATCATCAACCGCAGCGGCAACCACCTGCTGAATTTAATTAACGAAGTGCTAGAATTAGCCAAAATTGAATCAGGCAAAACCGAACTCAATCTGAGCAGCACCGACTTAGAAAAACTGCTAAAAAGTCTGCAAGAAATGTTCGAGTTTAAAGCCAATGCTAAACACTTAAAAATGTTTTTATATCAAACGACAGACCTACCCCAATACATTCATACAGACGAGGGAAAATTAAGCCAAATTTTAATTAATATATTAGGCAATGCTTTCAAATTTACTTCCCAAGGTAGCGTGACACTGCGTGTAAGAGTGCAGGAGAGCAGAGGACTCCAGGACTCCAGGATTCCAGGAGATGGGGAAAATATACATTCAACTACCCACCTGCCCACCTGCCCTAATTCCGAATACATAATATTTGAAATCGAAGACACCGGCCCCGGTATTGCCCCGGAAGAAATCAACCAATTATTTGGAGCATTTGTCCAAACTTCATCCGGGCGAAACACCGAACAAGGAACCGGATTAGGATTAGCCATTAGTTACCAATTGGCTAAATTAATGGGCGGTGAAATTGCCGTTAAAAGTATAGTAGGTAAAGGAAGTATTTTTCAACTAAAGCTTCCGCTTATCCTCCCCACAGCCTCTTCAATTCCAGCACAAACCTCGGAGAAGAAGATTATTGGCTTAGCACCGAACCAAGCTAAGTATCGAATTTTAATCGTTGAAGACATTTTAGAAAATCGTTTATTTTTAGTGCAGATGCTGTCATCAATCGGGTTTGAAATATGCGAAGCTGAAAACGGTAAAGAAGGAATTAATTTGTGGGAAACTTGGCATCCAGATTTAATTTTAATGGATATGCGGATGCCCGTAATGAACGGCTACGAGGCAACCAAGCAAATCAAAGCAACACCCAAAGGAAAAAGAATAACCATCATCGCTTTAACAGCCGGTGTTTTTGACGATAAACAAGCAATTTTAGCATCCGGTTGCGATGACTGGGTGCAGAAACCTTTCCGCACAGAAGAACTTTTTGACAAAATCGCTCAATATCTAAAGGTACGTTATCTTTATGCCCAGGAAGGAACGCAAGAACAAAATAACAGCAACTCGGATAATATATTGAATCCAGAAACTTTAAAAGCGCTGGGAGCATCTTTAGCGGCAATGCCAAACGAATGGAGGACAGAATTACAGGTGGCTGCATCTTCCCTAGACGATCAACGCTGTCTCGAACTAATTGGTGAAATTGCCGTAGAATACGCAGATATTTATCGTAATCTAACCAATTTAGTTGAAAACTTTCGCATGGACATTATCGTTGATTTGTGTCAGTAAACCTTGGGCAAAAATTATGTGGGGCAGGCTTTCCGGCCCACCCCACAAAACCCTTTGGCAGAAATATTTGGTTAAAGGCAGGCTTTCCGGCCCACCCCACAAAACCACAAAAATTCTTGTGGGGTAGGCGTCCCGCCTGCCTTTAACCCAGATTCCGCAGCCTCAAGTGTCACATTTCTCCCCAGGCAACAGGGCTTTTTTAAGTACTAATAAGCCTAAAAAGTTACCCTAAAGTTGCCGATAATTCCGAAAAAACCAATTGTGACAGTCCAGAGTGCGGAATGTGGGCTTTAAAGCCGATAAAGGTGACTTTTGCAAGAAGTCGTTTTACGGAATTCCGCGCCAGGGACTGACTTGTAGGACGCCTCTGCTGGTAAACACAACCCTGTAGTAAGCAATCGGTTCGCTGGTACCAGTAACGGGGGCTACTGGGGTAGTAGAAGACTGGAGTTTGGGAAGGGGAGTTTGGTCGGCGTAATCAATCGCAGCTTGATTGCGGGCTTCATATTCTACTAAAGTCCCGTCTGCACGCACGCCCACCCGGTATTCTAGTTTATCTGGAAACCTTAATCTTCCTTCTACCTTTTGCTGAATGCTGTTGTAGAGAACCCTATTTAACTGGCGGAGCGTGCTAGCATCTGTTATTTCTGCTCCCTGGCTCGCTAAAGGAGAGTTTGTCGGAGTAGGCGAGGCTAAAGTCGCTCCTGGGGTTTCTGTCGGTATAGGCGAGGCTAAAGTCGCTCCTGGGGTTTCTGTTGGTATAGGCGAGGCTAAAGCTGCTGGGGTTTCTGTTGGTATAGGCGAGGCTAAAGCTGCTGGGGTTTCCGTTGGTATAGGCGAGGCTAAAGTCGCTCCTGGGGTTTCCGTTGGTGTGGGGGATAGCAGCGCTCCAGTTGTCGGCGAGTCGGTAGGTGTAGGCGAAGTTAAAGTTGCTCCTGGGGTTTCTGTCGGTGTGGGGGAGACGAGAGTTGTTCCTGGTGTTGCGGTGGGAGAGGGGGAAATCAGCGCTCCAGTTGTGGGCGAATCGGTAGAAGGTGGGGAGGCTAGGGGGATAGCGCCTGGGGTTTCTGTAGGCGTTGGCGAGGCTATAGGATTCGTCAGGGGAGTTGCTAAAGGTGTTGGCGATGGAGATAAAAGCGCCTCAGCTGTTGGCGTTGGGATTAACGGGGGTTCGCCCGTAGTTGCTGGTTCTGTTGGGTTAGGAGAAGTAGAGAGGGAGTTGGCGTCTGATTGAGGGCGGGGGTCTTGGGGTTTTTGGACTTCGGGGACGGGTACTAGGAAGAATGCGATCGCAGCCAATGCTAAACCGGACACTCCCAACGCAGCCGGGGCGGCTTTTTTAGCTATCGGTTCGTCAGGTTTAGCATATCGCCGCGAGACGGGTACTAACGGCACCGATACATCGGGCAAAGTTTGAGTATCCGCAAAAAACTGATCCACCGCTTCGACCAAATCGAACAGCTGCACCGTCGTCAAATCAATTTGGATCGGTGTCGTTCCCCTCAAGTTACCCGTTGCACCGTTGGCTACGGCTACATCTCCCTGAGACTGCACGATCAAGCGGTGCAAATGCCGGTCAATTTGTTGCATCTGTACCAACGGTAAAGCTTGTCCGTCTTCATCCGGATGCGGTACGCCACTTAAAAACCCTTGGGCGTAGCGACTGACTGCTTTAACCAAGCTTTCAAAAAATTCCCGTCCGCCGCTAATCGTTGGTTTTCCCCCAGCCAAATGACACTCTGCATTCACCAAAATCGACATCACCGGGCGCATCTCTAATTGCCCGTTTCCCGTGGTTGCATCGCTCAACCCCTCTAAAAACAGCGTGCAATTGGGCAAACTGTACTGGCGTTGAATAGTCATTTTACTTTGGTAATTGGTAATTGGTAATTGGTAATTGGTAATTGGTAATTGATCCGTGCAGTTTCAGATTTAAAATTTCAGATTTTAGATTTAATTTCAATCTAAAATCTAAAATTCCCTTTGACCTATTGCACTTCTCCGTCAAACAGACTGCTCCAAAATCGCTGCATCCCGGAGGTTCCGGTACAGAAGAGCAATTTTGCCAACAGGGAAATAGCGAGTTCGTTCAGTTTTTCGTCGGAATTGTAAGCGACAACCGCAGAGCGACGGGGGTTCATGCGGCTGCGGAAATGCTTGCGGAAGCGTTCTAGGTACTCGGATAAGCGAAAATGGTGTTCTGGTGACAATTGCTTCTCGCTGAGTTGTTGGTAAGCTAGCAGCAGTTGTCTGATCAAGACCGTCATGCGTCGTGCTAGATAGCAGCCAACCACTACCAAGGCTTTCGCTTCTACCACGCTGAGGAGACGGCGCTGGGTGTATCGTCGCAGCGGATTGGTAGAACGCATTCGCCACAGAACTACGCGATTTTTAATCATCCCTTGCAGATCCAGATCCTTGGCTGTGGTCAAGATAGCTTCCGATCCGCCCAGATCCAAAGCTTCAATTGCCAGTAAAATCAGATCAATTTGCAGCCTCGCGCGACGGGGACAATCCTGCGGGTCAATCGTCGGCGGATCGGGCAGGTTGCTTAGTATCAGCGGAACAACCTGGGCAGGTGGACTATCTGTTTGCATCGCGCTTGCGGTGACTTTCATTCCAGCTTGCATTTTTGGGTGGGTAAAGTAGACTTTGGCAAAACTAATTTAGATTTGATGGCACTAATAGGATATCTGACGTTTAGTATTCACACGTCGCGCCCAATTTTTAACCTAGCAACTGGGCTTCCAGCAGGATTTTACCGAAATAGGCGATCGCGCGAGCAATCTATATTAACGAACCCTTTCAAACTGTGTAACTCTCCAGTGTACGATTTCTTTTGCATCCGGTTGGTTGTACGCCCGCTTTAGCTAAATTATCTGTGGGGCTACTTTCCCAGTCTAGTCAAAAAGCGCCCCTCTCACCGGATGCCGCTGACCGTCATTTGTCGTCAAATGCCAACCACTACCTCAAATAACGATTACCTATGGATTTAAAATCCCTGATTCGCGATATTCCAGATTTTCCCAAACCGGGAATTATGTTTCGCGATATTACGACCCTGTTGCGCGATCCAGATGGTCTGCGTTACACGGTTGACAGTATGACCCAAAAGTGCAAGCAAACCGTACAGACGGTAGATTACGTGCTGGGAATGGAGTCCCGTGGTTTCATTTTCGGCGCGCCTCTAGCGTATCAACTCCGAGCGGGGTTTATTCCCGTCCGCAAACCGGGCAAGTTACCAGGGGCTGTTCACACGGTTGAGTATGAATTGGAGTACGGTACGGATCGGCTGGAAATGCACCAAGATGCGTTGCACCCAGGCAGTCGGGTTTTAATTGTAGACGATTTGATCGCTACGGGTGGAACCGCAGCTGCGACGGCGAAGCTAGTCCAGCAAGTTGGCTGCTCACTGGTTGGTTTTGGCTTTATCATCGAACTACGGGATTTGGGCGGACGCCAACAACTTCCCGATGTGCCGATCGTGACGCTGGTTGAGTATTAGTAATTGGTAATGGGTAATTGGTAATTGGTAATTGGTAATTGGTAAGCTTGCGATTCCTAATTACCCATTACCCATTACCCATTACCCATTACCCATTACCCATTTAGTAATTTATGAATTCTGCTAAGTTTTCCTCGGTTCCCAATTTGAGCGGATTGCTCGCTAGCGAAACAACTATTTATGTGCTGAAGCGACTGTTGCAAGCAGTTGTGACTTTGTTTTTGGCTTCGGTACTTTGTTTTGCAATTATTCAATTAGCGCCTGGGGATTTTTTGGATACGTTTAAATCAAATCCTAAAATTTCGGCGCAAAGACTTGAAGAACTCAAGCGTCAGTTTGGTTTAGATAAGTCGGTTTTTGAGCAATATTGGTTGTGGTTGTGGGGAATTTTATCGCGGGGAGATTTTGGGCTGAGTTTTGCTTATCAGCGCCCGGTGGCGTCTTTGTTGTGGGAACGAGTACCGGCGACGCTGCTGCTGGCGATTTCATCTTTGGTTTTGACTTGGGCGATCGCTATCCCTTTAGGTATTTTCGCCGCCGTGAACCAAAATCGCCTAGCGGATCGGATTCTACAGGTACTCAGTTACGCCGGACAAGGTTTTCCCAGCTTTATCACGGCGCTTTTGCTCTTATTCTTCGCACAGTCTACTTCCCCCCTATTTCCCGTGGGCGGGATGATTAGCATCGACCACGCCGATCTATCGCCTTTAGGTAAAATTTTAGACATCGGCTGGCACATGATTTTACCCACGGTGGCTTTGAGCATTACCAGCTTTGCTGGATTGCAGCGGATTATGCGCGGGGAATTACTCGATGTCCTGCGTCAAGATTACATCCAAACCGCCCGCGCTAAAGGTCTGCCAGAAAACCGGGTTATTTACCTCCACGCCCTCCGCAATGCGATTAATCCTTTAATTACCCTACTGGGATTTGAATTTTCCAGCTTGCTCAGCGGTGCTTTTATTACGGAAAATTTCTTTAATTGGCCTGGACTAGGGCGTTTGACTTGGCAATCTGTAATTAACCAAGACCTCTATCTAGTGATGGCTAGTCTGATGATAGGGGCGGTGATGTTAATTTTAGGTAATCTATTCGCAGATTTGTTACTCAAAACTGCCGATCCCCGAATTCGCCTGGAAGACTTGAATTAGATAATTGGTAATTGGTAATTGGTAATTGCTTCACCTTTTGCCATTACCGATTACCCATCCTAGAAACCGGGTTTCTGCGTGGATCTCTAGTTCCAAGTCGAAGATTTTGCATAGAAACCCGGTTTTTTGGCGTATTGCTTCACCTTTTCCCATTACCGATTACCGATTACCGATTACCAATTACCCAATGTTGCTATGTTCTCCCAAATTTACTACGTTATTCGTTCTCGATCTGATGGTAGCTATTTAGTTGCCCGCACAGAAAGTGGTTCAAACCCATCTGCTGGGGGATACCTGCTGATGTTTCGCGAAGATTTCGAGGCACTCAGCTATCTCAACAAATGGGGTGCAGATGTGGCAAATCGGTTTGCTGTGGAGTCTCTCCCTGGAAGTCAGGTCAAGAGTTTGCTCAAACGTTGGGGTTTTGTCGGTGTGGGGGTTGTGGTTGACCCCCTAGAACCCAGGATAGAGTTTCTCACCCAAGAGCGATCGCTCGAATAAAACATTTCCGCAAACCCCTTTTGATTTGTTTCTCGAGTACTTTAGAGGTTTTATCTATTACTATACGTCTTTTGGCTGATTTACTCTGGTGGGAGTAAGTTAAACAGATCTATCTGCTTGCAGATGCGTAGTTGTTAAAATTCTGAGGAAATAGGTAATGAAGTTCAGAATAAACCTGGGTTTCACCAAGTCAAAAACAACAACGATTGAGCTTGAAAAATAGGAGAAGTTTTTTATGCGTTTCATTCGCTTAAATCTGTCTGCGGTGCTGCGTCCAGTTCGCTTTTTCTTCGCTGCCTGTATCTGTGCTTTGATGTTTATTTCCTATGCTTTGCCTGCTTACAGCGCCAACGCCATGATGAGCAGCCCTGGTTCAGGTGAAGCCAATTTGACTGGAATTGAGCGCAAGTCTCAAGAAGCAGTTGCTGGTAAAAACCCCTCTGATTTCGATATCAAAAAGCAGGAGAAAGAAACCCATCCTGGATTGAACGAAATTCAAGGAGCGGCTGATTATGAAAAAATGAAACGCCCTGAAAATACCAAAGGCGTTACAACACCGGCTGACCAGCTGGAAAATGCATTGGAACAAATCACGGGAAGAGACTAGGAAAAAAATCGGTTTCTGAAAAGCAAGTTAGTGAGTTGAAAAAGTGAGTTGAAAAAGGGTAGATAGTTCTGCCCTTTGTTTTGTTTCATTAAAAAAGCAACCCAGTTTTGTGAACAAACCGGGTTGCTTTAATTTGTAAACTAACGCAAGTTGCTAGTTATAAGTTGTGGCAGTGGTAATTGGTAATTGGTAATTGGTAATTGGTAAGAGTTTTGAATTTTGAGTTTTGAGTTTTGAATTGAAGACGTTAGTGGAGCCGATTCCACCCTTGTGAGTGAGTGTCTTTTAACTCAAAACTCAAAACTTAGAACTCAAAACTCTTACCCATTACCGATTACCCTCGTTCCCACGTCTGAAAAGGGAACGCCATTACCAGTGTCTTTTGATCTAACTAGCAACTTGAGTTACTACGTGCTAGATCGCCCTGGAATTCTCAAACCTTCTACTGCTTCGCGGAAGGGTTGGACGGTGGCAGAAAAATCGATTGGTAAAACAGCCACCACGTTTTCATCAGGCCGAGGAATAATTACCCAAGATTCTAGCGTTCCGCCATAAACATTTTCCACGGCTGCAATACCGGCATCCATTGCTGTTTTGACTTCAGAAACATCGCCGCGAATAATTACTGAAAAGCGGGCGCTTCCAACTCTAAGGTAACCGACTAGGGTGACGCGACCTGCTTTGACCATGGCATCGGCTGCTGCTAAAATCCCCGGAAACCCTTTTGTTTCTAAGGCACCGACTGCTTGCTGTCCCATTGCTAATCTCCTGACTTGATTAATATCTGCGTCGCCGCGCATTAATTTTAGGGGTTTTCACTGCCAATACAAGCCTTTGAGGAATTTCGATCGATTACCGGAAAGGTTCGCTGGCTTTGGTATAGTCGATTGGCAGAACCGCTACGATATTTTCTGGGGGATTGGGAACGATGTAGTGGGTAACCACTTCTCCACCGTAAGCTTTTTCCCCAGCTTGTATACCAGCTTCCATTGCCACGTTGACTTCCGAGACAGCGCCTCGAATGGCGACTAAAAGGCGGGCGCTTTCTGCTTGACCAAAATAAACTAGGGTAACTCTCCCCGCTTTCACCATCGCGTCAGCGGCGGCTAATACGGCAGGAAAACCGAGCGTTTCAATAACGCCAACTGCCATTGGCATGGAGGCTTCCTCAACGATTGCGATGCTTTATCCCTCATTGTACGGGTCAAGCGATGCCAATTTTTACACTTGATTGAAAAATTTATGGTTCCCATAGAGAAGAGCTTGGTTTGTCCGAGTAAGCGATCGCTCGCTCCAGACTTACCCAAGCGCGTTCCAAGAAACCGGATTTGCAGCGATTGGGCACGGTGGGCGAAATATCCCGTACAAGCGAACATTTTATGCTTGCCGTGCTACTACTTGATCTGTGGATTTGAATGCATTTCGGTAAAAAGGTTGCGATATCAAACCATGAGATTTATTACCTCAAACACTTTCTGGTAACTGCCAGAAATCGGTAACATCGTATCCCAATTCCCCCAGCATTCGACGCAGTAAAGGCAAGCTGAGTCCAATCACATTAGAGTGACAACCTTCGAGTTTTTCTACAAATAAACCGCCCCTACCTTCAAGGGCAAAACATCCGGCACATTTTAACGGTTCGCCGGTAGCAACGTAGGCGGCAATTTGGCTCGAGCTTACATCAGCAAAATAAACTCGCGTCACCTGTAGCTGCACCAAAGTTTTGCCTTGTTTGGTATCAATTAAAGCATGTCCGGTATAAAGATCGCCCACATTGCCGCGCATGATTTGCCAGCGTGCGATCGCTTCTTCAACATCGGCAGGTTTTCCGTGAATTTCCCCATTTACCGACAAAACCGAATCGCAACCCAATACTAAGGCATCTCTGAACTGAGATGCTACAGTTTCCGCCTTACGTTGAGCTAAAATTTGCACCAGTTCGGCGGGGTCGCTTAACTGAACTTGAGACTCATCAAAATCGCTTTGGCGAACAATCGGTTCTATTCCGGCATTTTGCAGCAATTTTCGCCGCGCCGGAGAAGCGGAAGCAAGTACAAATTGAGGAACGCCCATAGGTAGATTAAAAGCAGGTAGGCAGGTGGGCAGATGGGCAGGTGAGTTAATTTTGAGCTGTTAATCTTCCCAATTAACCATTACCCATTACCCATTACCCATTACCAATAATTAATAAACCGAGAAAGATTTAACCACGGTTTCCAACTGTTGTTTGGCTTTTTCCCAACGCTGTTCGGTGGTAGAAGCGTTGAA
>DNGJ01000042.1 GCA_003486305.1 Cyanobacteria bacterium UBA11371 | reverse complement strand
GGAACAGTTTCAATTAAATTATCGCAACCATATTCTGAAAGTTTGCGGCGCACCAATCGAATTTGAGCCGCTACCACATTGCTAATGCGTTCGGCACTCATTTCATAAAGATAGTTTAAAAGTTGGTCGCGGGTAACATATTGATTGGGGTGTTTCATAAAGTATTCCAGGACTTGAAATTCTTTTCTTGTTAAAGAAATCACTTGTGGATCGCCATTGGCTTGCTGAAGAGAAACCGTACAAGTGCTGTAATCTAAAATGAAGCGACCGACGTGCAGTTGCTCGGGTTGGATCTGGGGCGATCGCCTCTGCAATGCTCGCAGTCGCGCTAACAATTCCTCCATGCCAAACGGCTTTACCAAGTAATCATCTGCCCCAGCATCCAGTCCCATCACTTTATCTTCCATACGGTCTTTTGCTGTCAGCATCAATACAGGCAAAGGGTTGTTGCGAGTCCGCAGCCGACGCAGCAATTCTAAACCCGATATTCCTGGCACTAACCAGTCGAAGATTGCCAGCGTATATTGTGTTTTCTGGTGTTCCAGACAGTCCCAAGCCTGAGCGCCATTTAAAACCCAATCAACAATATATTTTTCCTGTTTCAAGGTTTGCTTAATCGCCGCACCCAGGACTGGCTCATCTTCAACTAGCAGAACTTTCATCAAAATTCACCCTGTCTATCTACCAGATGTTTGAATCCTTACTGTACCGAGCGGTATTTCTGCATTGATACCAACCATTTTGCCATAGATTTGGTACAACCAAATGTGGTCGTAGCCAGGAGTAGTAACTTCTTGCAGATTAATGGCTAGCTTGGTTTGAGGAGGCACTGGCTGGGAGAAAACGACTGTAGCTTTTCTATTATTAATAGAAACATCAGTTTTGAGTTTCTGACCCAACTGATTCTTTACTTCAATCCCCTTACGGATGCTAATCTCTTGCGGTAAATCAATTGAAAGTTCTGTAAGGGCTTTCCCCTGGACATAAACTTCTAACTTGTGGGTAGCACCCTGGAAATGAGCGTTATTAGGAATCGCGGCACCGTCGCCCAGATGGGTTACGTTAAAGTCTTTGAGGTTTCGCGCCTCAGCAGTAGGAACTAAGGATACAATAAACAGGGTGATCGCTGCGGCGTCAATTAACTTTTTCATGGCTGTTTCGATGGGAAAATTAACTGAATGGTAGATGGATTTTAATAGGTGGACATAATTAAACGTAGGATGCCATCTTGAATAAAATAGTGCATTGTTAACGCATAATTTGCACGATAATCTTAATTTCAAAATGTTTGTTTAACTGGTATCCACCTATTCAGTTGACAGTTTTAAATTGTTTATCTGTAAGTCCAAACCTCAGCTACACCAAGAGCAATTTGTTCGTTCATGCCCACCTTTTTACCGAAAACTCGGTACTGCCAAACTTGATCGTAGCCAGGAGTGTTAACGCCTCGCATAGAAACTGTTATCGTTGTCTCAGGCGCTATTGGTTGGAAGAAAACTATGGTAGCCTTTTTATCGTTATTAGAAACTGTTGCCGCGATTTTTTTACCCGATCGATCCGTTACTTCAATGCCTTGATTGATGCTTACTTCCTCTGGCAAATCAATTGAAAGTTCAGAAAGAGCTTCACCCTGGACATGCACCTCAAATTGATGCTCTGAACGTTGAAATGTAGCGTTTTGAGGATAGGCAATACCGTCGAAGACATGGGTGAATTTAGCATTTGTTTCTGATCGTACAGATGAAGTAGAAGACGCGAACAACAGCGCGATTGTAGCAGAAAAGATTAATTTTTTCATCGCTGTACTCCCTGATAGATAAACTGAATGAACTCGCTATTTATTAGTTTGGCAGTTTCAAATGAAACCTGAGTGAAATTTTCCTAGTCTTCCATTAAGAATTGAGGGATATATTTATTGAGAATCGTCAATCAGATTGAAATTCTTGTTGTGCATGGTGATGTTGCCTCAAAAATTCATAGGAAGCTAGAAACTGTATCCTATGGGATGTAAAATTGGATACCAAAAAAGTGCTGTTGTTGCCAAAATTAAGCCTGCGAATGTCAAGAGAACGGGCATAATAGGCAAATCCCGCTGTTTCCAAAACTGATGTAGAATAAACCAACTGATGAGCCAAACTAGCAAACCTATGGCTTTTTCACCAGCATAGGAACCAATCTTAATAAAGTCGGGTATCCAATTTCCCAAAATAGTAGCGACTTCTGAGAATACTTTCGATTGAATAGCAGCTTGATGAGCGACCATCATTGTAAAACATCCCAAAGCCGCAGAAATTAAAGCGGCGGCGGCTGGACCTAAAGGAATCTTTTGCGTATCATGGGGGTTAAATTCGTCAGTCATTATTTACCTTCTACAAGCAAATCCAGATGAATTTTGTTTTTGTACAGTTTTATAGTTAAACTTGTCAGTCGGTCAACTAACTTTAAAATTAAGCTAAGACCAACGACAAGAATAACTGTAGAAAAAATCTTTACATCAATAGACGCGAAGCTGGGCTATCCCTATCGGGATATGTATATTATTGCCAACGAATTTAGCGGAAATCCGGTATAGCCAAGCGTTGGAAACTCCTGTTTTTCTTACATCGTTTAGGTCAATTTCGAGTTGCGATTCAGGGGTAACTGGTTGATTAAAATCAATGATTACTTTGTTACCATTGATAGAAACATTGGCGTTAATTTCCCGTCCATAATTGTCTGTTACGGTGATATTGTTTCTGACCGTTAACCCTGTTGGAAC
>DNGJ01000040.1 GCA_003486305.1 Cyanobacteria bacterium UBA11371 | reverse complement strand
ACTTCTATGATACCGCGAAACATATTCATGCCGCAGGTAAAAGTATACTCACCGGGTGTTTCGGGTGTGAATTCAATCGATGTGACTTGATTAAGTTTTAACTCGGTAGCAAGGTGAAAATCAGGCAGTAACACTTTTTCGAGACAACTACTCGCATCGCGACGCCAAAAATTCAGTCTGACTGGTTGACCTGCATTCACGATAATTCGGCTGGGTTCGTAGCCACCATCGACGGTGATATTCATCTCTTGAATGCCACTTTCTGTTTGTGCTTTTTGAGATTTAGATTTGCTCAGCAAAAACCACCACAATTCTAATCCAATTAATGCCAAACCTCCGGCTGTAACTGCAATTTTTATGCCTAATGGTTGTTCGATCGGGCGGAATTGATTGGTTTGATTGGTTTCTGGAGGTGACATTTCATGGGGCATTTGTGCTTTGGTTTCTCCCGCAGTAACTCCCAGCATTAATCCCAAACTTGCTAAACTGCCAAGCATGATATTTTTGTTCAACATTTGCACACCTCCTATACGATCGCTTTGGGTTGAAACTGCCGCAGTCTTAAAGCATTACTGACGACTGAAACTGAACTAAATGCCATTGCTGCACCCGCAATAATCGGGTTAAGCAACCATCCGAAAATCGGATAAAGAATGCCAGCAGCAATCGGAATTCCAGCGATGTTGTAAATAAAGGCAAAGAAGAGATTTTGGCGAATATTTCTCATCGTTGCACGAGAAAGTTGAATCGCGGTCACAATTCCTTGTAGATCGCCAGAAATCAGAGTGATATCGCTCGCTGCGATCGCTACATCTGTTCCCGTTCCAATCGCAATTCCCACATCAGCTTGCGCGAGTGCAGGTGCATCGTTAATTCCATCCCCAACCATCGCGACAATTTTAGATTTTTTTCCTGTTTGAAGTGAGGCGATAGCGGATGCTTTTTGCTCTGGTCGCACTTCGGCGATCGCTTGTTTAATGCCGACTTCTTTGGCAATTGTTTCTGCCGTTCGGCGATTATCTCCGGTTAGCATGACGATTTCTAAACCCATTTTTTGCAAAGCGCGAATTGCACTCGCTGAAGAAGGTTTGATCGCATCAGAAATGCCCATTATGGCTGCAATTTTTCCATCAACGGCAATCCAAATTACGGTTTTACCCAAATACTCCAACCTATCCCAATCTTGTCGCAGTATACTGGTATCGATGCCCAGTTCGTTCATCCAGCGTTGCGTGCCAATTTGCACCAACCGATCCGACAGGTAACCGCGCACACCACTGCCTGCGATCGCCATAAAATCTCTCGCTTCTACTAATTCTACTTGTTGCGAAGCCGCATACTGGACAACGGCTTGGGCGAGGGGATGTTCTGAATTGCGTTCTACCGATGCAGCAATTTGCAACAGTTTGAGTTCGTTATGATTTGCCGTGCCGTTAACGGTTATAAAATCTGTAACTGTGGGCTTTCCTTGGGTGATTGTCCCGGTTTTATCGAGGACAATTGTCTTAATTTTGTGGGCTAACTCTAGGCTTTCTGCTCCTTTAATTAGAATGCCATTTTCTGCCCCTTTTCCCGTCCCTACCATGATAGAAGTAGGAGTTGCCAAACCCAAGGCACAGGGACAGGCAATAATCAATACCTCGACCATTGTAATCAGTCCCAAAGTCGGGTTGCCCATGATGTTAAACCAGATGATGAATGTAGCGATCGCAATTCCAATCACCACAGGCACAAACCATCCCGTCACGCGATCGGCTAATTTTTGAATCGGTGCTTTGGAACCTTGCGCTTGCTGTACGAGTTTGACAACTTGAGCTAGGAATGTATCTTTCCCTACCCTCGTTGCTCGAAACTTAAAGCTGCCGGTTTTATTGATAGTTGCACCAATTACTTCATCACCCGGTTGTTTTTTGACCGGGACGCTTTCTCCTGTCACCATTGCTTCGTCAATCGTCGAACTTCCCTCAATAATTTCTCCATCTACGGGGATTTTTTCACCCGGACGCACCACGATTGCATCGCCCACTAAAACAGAGGCGATGGGGACATCTATTTCCATGCCATTGCGAATAATACGGGCAGTTTTTGCCTGCAACCCCATCAGTTTGCGAATGGCTTCTCCCGTTTGTCCTTTGGCGCGACTTTCTAACAGTCTGCCTAACAAAACTAGCGAGATCACAACCGCTGAGGCTTCGTAGTAAACATAAGGCGTTAAGCCAACAGCGGTAATAAATCCGGGGAAAATTGTGACGAATAGGGAATAGAAATAAGCTGCACTGGTGCCGAGTGCAATTAAAGTATCCATCGTGGCTGCATGACGCTTAAAGGCTTTCCCAGCGTTGATGTAAAAAGACTTGCCGCACCAAAATTGTACGGGGGCTGTTAAAACAGTTTGCAGCCAAAAGTCATGCAGCCACATGGGAATAAACCCAATATGCAACCCCGTCATTATTGGTAGCGAACCGATGACTAGAATCGTACTCAAAATGCCACTAACCCAGACTTTTTGGGTTAAATCTCGCAGTTCTGCTTGTCTTGCTTTGCGTTCTGTATCATCTTCTTCGCCGAACAAAT
>DNGJ01000008.1:15925-21997 GCA_003486305.1 Cyanobacteria bacterium UBA11371 | reverse complement strand
GGGACACGGCAAGATAAAAGTTATCTGTTGATCCGAGATATCTCTGATGCCGTGTCCCTACGCAACGACTCTGTGAGATTTTTTTTACCTGCTCACCTGCTCACCTGCTCCATTCTGCTCATCCGCCCCTTTCAGAAGCACTTGGCGGATAACATTTGCATGTTGCTCAGCTTCTTCCGCCTGCGCTTCAAAACGTTGTGCGGTCAAGTTGTGACCTTGTTCGCGCGATCGCTTAGCCATTCGCTGCGCCAATACACTGCGCTCTTTGAGTCCCCTAAGCGCGCTCCAGAGTGCTTCTTCCAGCACTTCATTCTGATTATCTAGCAAGCTGGCTGCCGAGTAAGCGTGACCGACGCGACACCGGAAACGGAGTAAATTGTCGTCGTGCAATTCCCACAATACACCGCCGCACTCTGGACAAGAATAACCAGAAGGTTTTCCGGGGCGATCGCTGCTTTGCATAGCATCCATATCGAGTTCTGCCATACCAGACTCCTCTTCGAGTTCGCCATTGCTACCGTCGTCTTCCGGCTCATTTTCTTCGACTAATTCGTTAGCCAAGCGTACCAGGAGGGGTGCCATCTCAGACACCGGCAGAATGCAATCGACTTTTACGTTCTCGATGGCGCTGCGCGGCATACTGTCATAAAGCGCTTCTTGCGGATCTTGAGCGATCGCCACCCCACCTTTATTTTTGATCGCCATTAAACCTGCCGTTCCGTCGTCGAGAGCGCCCGATACCACAATACCCACTACTCTCGCTCCATAAGCACGCGCCGCCGTGCGAAACAGCGGATCGATCGCTGGGCGATGGCGGTTCTCTTTCGGACCATGCGCCACTTGGATATGTCCGCGTTTCACCAGTAAATGCCGATCTGGGGGTGCTACGTAGATGCGCCCGTACTCAATTGGCTCGCCGTCTTTCGGGTGCAATGCATTTAGAGCGCTGCGACGGTTTAAAATATTCGGCAGAACGCTGGGGCCGTTGGGTGAAATGTGCAGCACCACAAAGATAGCCGCTGGCAAATCCGCTGGTAACGCGCGCACCAGTTGACTCAGCACTTCTACTCCACCTGCCGATGCTCCCACCACAATAATGTCGTGTCCGGTTTTGTTGTTCCCAGGTGTTGAGCAAGTACTTTGTGTGGTTTCCATGCTTGAGGGTAGCGCTATTGTTAGGTATTAGGCAGGTTTCTACTTAATTAAACCCTCAAAGCATTTATAATTCATCTGCTAAAAGTAGCAGATTTTCTTGTGAAACCAGCACTATAATTTTTGGCAATCAATCAATCGTTTCCATGTAATATCATATCGATTGCTAATTGCTAATAGCTAATTGTCAATTGTCTGAGAGTAGCGATTAACCATTAGCTATTAGCAGTTACACAACCGTTGCTTAAAAACATGATATAAAATCTAATTAGCGCTCGTTTGGCGACGCTATCAATGATTGGCGGTTTTTTGTTACAAGTTATTAAGGATATAAAGGCTCAAAATGAAGTGGGATAGGCAAAGGTAGAAAAAAATACAGGCAATGAAATGGAAACAAAGGAATATAAGGCTATAGATTCGAGTTACACGCGGGGTTTTGATATTGTGGCGATCGCAGCATCGGCGGATGGACTTAAAGCTTTAATAAAAATTTTGTCGGCGCTACCGTCTAACTTTCCCGTACCTATTGTCATCGTGCAGCATATATCACCGAAGTATCGCAGTTTTTTGGCGCAAATCCTCAATCGCCAAACGTCGCTGACGGTAAAGCAGGCTGAGGATGGAGAAAAAGTATACCAAAGTAAAGTTTATATTGCGCCGCCAGACTATCACATGCTAGTTACCCCAAACGGTACAATTTCGCTATCGCAGTCGCCAAAAGTACATTTTTCCCGTCCATCGGCGGATGTATTGTTTGAGTCAGTGGCACAAAGTTACAAAGAGCGCGCGATCGCTGTAGTATTAACAGGCGGTGATAGCGACGGTTCAAAGGGGGTAGAAGCGATTAAAAACGTGGGAGGGATAGCGATCGCGCAAGATCGAGCAACATCGACGGTGTTTGGAATGCCCGCCGCTGCGATCGCCACCGGGTGTGTAGATTTCGTATTACCGTTGCCGGAAATAGCAGGAGCGATCGCCAATTTAGTAATCCCAGGAGGCTTGTCTTGACAAATGCTCCCGAAGATCCAACTTTTGAAGCGTTGCTAGAGTACCTCAAACAAATTCGCGGCTTTGATTTTACAGGCTATAAACGCCCCAGCCTGAAGCGTTTAACTACCAAGAGGATGCAACGAGTGGGCGTTAACTCGTTTAGCGATTATCTAGACTATATACAGGTATATCCGAATGAAGTTAATCAGCTATTCGATACCCTATTACTCAACGTCACCACTTTTTTTCGAGATGCACCAGCTTGGGAAGCAATCCAAAATGATATTATCCCCCGCATTATCGCCGTCAAGCAAAACAAAGAGCCGATTCGGGCGTGGAGTGCTGGCTGTGCCTCTGGGGAAGAAGCTTACACGATTGCGATGATATTGGCGGAAGTTTTAGGGGCAGAAACGTTTCGACAGCGGGTAAAAATTTATGCCACCGATTTAGATGATGACGCGCTTGCTCAAGGACGTCTAGCGATTTATTCAGCCAAAGCATTACAAAACCTACCTGAAGAACTACGGAACAAATATTTTGACACCGCAGGAACTAACTACATGTTCCGCCCAGACTTGCGGCGGTGCGTGATTTTTGGTCGTCACGACTTAACCCACGATGCGCCAATTTCCCGGCTAGATTTGCTCGTGTGCCGCAACACATTAATGTATTTTAATTCGGAAACGCAAGCGCGGATTTTGGCAAGGTTTCACTTTGCCCTCAACGATACTGGTTATTTGTTTGTAGGGAAAGCAGAGATGTTGCTGACTCATGCTAATTTATTCAATCCAGCGAACTTAAAACATCGAATATTTGGCAAAGTACCGAGAATTAGTTTACGCGATCGCTTGTTAATCATGGCAGAATCTGGTAACACCGAAGCCAGCAACAATCTAATAGGAAATATGCGTTTACGGGACGAAGCCTTTGAATCTCTACCAGTTGCCCAAATTGTTGTAGATATTCAAGGCAACTTAGCGCTAGCAAATCGCGAAGCGAGGATTCTGTTTAATTTAAATACCCAAGATATAGGTCGTCCGATACAAGATCTAGAAATTTCTTATCGTCCGGCTGAATTGCGATCGCGCATCGAACAAGCATACACCGAAAGGCGTGCGATCGCAATTACCAACGTGGAATACTCCCAGGGGGAAGAAAATATTTTACACCTAGAAATTCAGGTAATTCCCCTGCTAGATACCAATGCCGATGCCCAAGGCGTCAGCATTATTTTCACCGACGTCACCCGCTATCATTTATTACAGCGAGAACTTCAGCGCAGTTCCCAAGAACTGGAAACAGCTTACGAAGAACTCCAATCTACCAACGAAGAATTAGAAACCACCAACGAAGAACTTCAATCTACCAACGAAGAATTAGAAACCACCAACGAAGAACTTCAATCTACCAACGAAGAACTGGAGACAATGAACGAAGAACTCCAGTCATCTAACGAAGAATTGCAAACAACAAACGAAGAACTGCGCCAGCGCACAGAAGAACTAAACCGCGTTACTGTATTTATGGAGGCAATTCTTACCAGCTTGCGGATTGGTATGGTAGTTTTAGATAATAGGCTCAGCATCCAACTTTGGAACGGTAGGGCAGAGGAATTATGGGGATTGCGCGGCGAAGAAGCAATTGGACATTTCTTTTTTGATTTAGATATTGGTTTACCCGTGCAAGAGTTGCGCGAATTCATCCGCACCTGCCAAACTCGGAATCAGGACGAACACGAAATCGTATTAAATGCCATTAACCGTCGCGGCAAAGCAATTCGTTGTCGCGTTATTTGCACCCCATTGATTGTGGCAAATCAGCGACAAGGCGTCATCCTGTTGATGGATGAGCGCCAGGATGAAATGAGGGAAAATGCTAATGGCTAATGGCTAATGGCTAATAGAAACAAAACCAATTAGCAATTACCAATTAGCAATTACCAATTAGCCATTAGCAATTACCCATTAGCAATTAGCCATTAGCAATTAGCCATTATGTCTCAAGAACAACAACAGCGCGCCAAGGAAGCACAGGAACACGCCCAAGAATCGCACAAGCACGGCAAAATGGTTGAAGAAATGGGACAGTTTCTTCAACAGCACGCAGAATCAAGCGACGATGAACAACGCGGTAAGCTAATCGAAGCTCGCGGTAAGTCAATCCAGGCACATGCAAAAGCATCCCTAGCCCACGGGAAAGCAGCAGAGGATTATGGCAAGTCACCCCAGCAGTCAATCGAGTCAACAGAAGAACACATCAAAGCAACAGAAGAACACGTAAAAGCAGCAGCAGAACACGTGCAAGCAACTAAGGAGCAACTGGAAAAATCCAAGGAAATTTTAGCCAAATCAAAACAGCATATCGATCAATTAAATATACACCCGGACTAATAAATGCTGCTAATGGCTAATCGCTAATGGCTAATGGTTTATTTAAACCCGCCCCCTCTCTAAATTAGCAATTAGCAATTAGCAATTAGCAATTAGCAATTACCCGCCGCTAATTTTGGCTTTATAACCTAGCCCAGTTAAAATTTGCATTAACTTTTGCTTGTGTTCGCCTTGAATTTCAATCGTATTTTCTTTAACCGTACCACCAGCACCGCATTGCGTTTTAAGTTGTTTCAGCAACGCTTCTAAAGTTTCTTCTTTATGCTGAAAACCGCTAATTACCGTCACGGTTTTGCCCTTGCGACCTTTACTTGATGCTTGTACTCTCAGATTTTGCTGCTGTGGAGGCAATTCGGGAACGCCCCTTTCTAAAGCAGCCGAGTTGTCGGCATTGCCGAATTCCGAGTAAATGACGCGGTTTTCCCCTGGGGTGTTGGCGTCGGAGGACTTGCGCTTAGAAGCAGCCATAACAACGATGAATGGGTCAATGAGATATAGCCAATTGCAGGCGTATGAGGTACACCTGAGTTTGTATAGCGGCTGCCATTTTTGCTGCCGCTATACAAACTCAGCCATAAGGCTTTCCTTCACACGAAAAGCAATCCGCTGTATGTTATCACGATAGAGCGATCGCATCCCGACCAATCTTCCTTTGGACGGAGCGAAAACGGCTCTATCTACCGATAGTACTATTTATTTTAAACCAATAATCCCACTAAAGATAGTAGAATATTTAATTTTCATAAATCTAAACTATTGTTCAGTTAGAATTTAACAGGACAAGATCGTGGATAACCAAAAGATTGAAAATAAACCCGAAGTTGGTGTAAATAACTCTGAACCGCAGTACGATCCCCATATTATTCCGGCTGAAACCGCAGCCCGCATGGATCGGGAACACGAAACATTTCGCACCATCCCTTCAAAAGAAAGAGATGAAGACGCAGCAACCGACGATCAAACTGATGACGCAAGCATCGATACAACCGGCGGTTATACGGTAGATAAAGAAGGTTTGATTGATAACTTTGCGATCGAACCGGAAATGTATTACGAAGTACCCGGAGACGCCAGGGCAAAAGAAGAAGCGGAAAAAGCCGAGCGCGAAAGCGTAATGAGTAACTTGCGCGACGATGAAGAAGGCAAACTGACAATGACAGAAGACAAGCGCCCCAAAGGTCAGGGAATCATTTAGATTGGGTAATGGGTAATGGGTAATGGGTAATTGTTCTTGAAGGCATTGCGGATGAAGTTGCAAGCTCAAACTATAAATTACCAATTACCCATTCCCAATTACCAATTACCAACGCCACAGTATATAACTAGCAACTTGAGTTAATATATAAAATGCCTTTTAACAATTGCGACAAAAGCTTGTGACTACGACGCCTTTGCCTTCGGGTTCCCAAACCAGTGTAAACGCCTCACAACAACGTCCAGACGCTTTGGGACGGTTTGGACGCTTCGGGGGTAAGTACGTACCCGAAACGCTCATGCCTGCGTTGAGCGAACTCGAGGCGGCTTTTGAGCAGTACGTCCA
>DNGJ01000008.1:0-15724 GCA_003486305.1 Cyanobacteria bacterium UBA11371 | reverse complement strand
GCGGCTTTTGAGCAGTACGTCCATGACCAGGCGTTCCAAGAAGAATTGCAATATCTGCTGCGGGATTATGTCGGACGCCCGACGCCTTTGTATTTCGCCGAACGCTTGACGGCACATTATACCCGCCCCGATGGCACCGGGCCGCAAATTTATCTGAAACGGGAAGATCTCAACCACACGGGGGCGCATAAGATTAATAACGCCTTGGGACAGGTTTTACTGGCGAAACGGATGGGAAAACAGCGGATTATCGCCGAAACGGGTGCAGGTCAGCACGGCGTGGCGACGGCTACGGTGTGCGCCCGGTTTGGGTTAAACTGCGTTATTTATATGGGCGTTCACGATATGGAACGCCAAGCTTTAAACGTGTTTCGGATGCGCTTGATGGGGGCGGAAGTTCGACCTGTAGCATCTGGAACGGGTACGCTGAAAGATGCGACTTCAGAAGCAATTCGAGATTGGGTGACGAATGTAGAAACGACTCACTATATTTTAGGGTCGGTGGCGGGTCCGCATCCTTATCCGATGATTGTGCGCGATTTTCAAGCAATTATTGGCAAGGAAACTCGCGCCCAAGCACAAGAAAAATGGGGCGGTTTACCGGATATTCTATTAGCTTGCGTCGGCGGCGGCTCGAATGCAATGGGATTGTTTCACGAATTTGTTAACGAAGCTTCGGTGCGTTTAATTGGCATAGAAGCAGCAGGTGAAGGTGTCGATACGGGTAAACATGCGGCAACCTTAACTAAAGGAAGAGTCGGCGTTTTGCATGGAGCGATGAGCTATTTGTTGCAAGATGAAGAAGGTCAGGTAGTAGAACCCCATTCTATTAGTGCTGGGCTTGACTATCCTGGGGTAGGGCCAGAACATAGTTATTTCAAGGATATCGGGCGAGCTGAATATTACAGCATTACGGATAAAGAAGCTTTAGCCGCTTTGGAGCGTCTTTCCCGATTGGAAGGAATTATACCGGCATTGGAAACGGCGCACGCGATCGCATACCTAGAAACTCTCTGTCCCCAACTCGAAGGTAGTCCCCGCATCGTCATTAATTGTTCTGGACGCGGCGATAAAGACGTGCAAACTGTTGCTAAGTTCTTTAATCAACAATCTTAATTGAGGGGCAGAGGCGATACATTTCTTTTCTCTCAAATGAAACATTGCAGCAGTTCTATCACCCGCCAGGAGATTACCCGCCAGGGAATTACCCGCCAGGGAATAAATTCACGGGCTTTTAGCGAAAGTCCTCTCAAGAGGACTGAATTTATGCAATCAGCTTCGATCTTGCACCAAGAGGCAGAGCCTCTGTATACTCGTTCCCAGGTTGAACCTGGGAACGAGATCCTGGAGGCTCTGCCTCCCGTGGTTTTGCAGCTTGAGGCAGAGCCTCTGTATACTCGTTCCCAGGTTGAACCTGGGAACGAGATCCTGGAGGCTCTGCCTCCCGTGGTTGAAGATGTAAAATTGATTTCGAGGCGGTGTTTGGGGTTTTTTCCTTTTTACTTTTTAGTTTTAGCTTTCACTAGCGGATGCGATTCTGTTGTTAGCGGGGCAAAAGATATTTTAGTCACGCCAGCAACACCGATTGCCTCAGTCCCTGCCCCAAAAAATACCAATAAAAAGCCTAATACAAGTCGCTATGCTGCCTTGGAAGCAGAGATCCACGCCAAAATAAACCAGTATCGCCAGTCGCAAAATTTACCGCCTTTGACCTTAGATCCCCGCATCAGCGAACAGGCGAGGATACACAGTCAGGCAATGGCAAGCAGGAAAGCAACTTTTAGCCACGATGGATTTGAAAAGCGAGTCGATGCGATCGCAAAATCAATTCCCTATCGCAGTGCCGGGGAAAACTTAGCTTATAACCAAGGATATCGTAAGCCGGTAGATCAAGCGGTTGAAGGTTGGTTAAACAGTCCCGGTCACTACAAAAATATTGTAGGGGATTTTGATTTAACCGGCGTGGGCGTGGTCAAAACTCCCCAAGGTCGGTACTATTTCACTCAAATATTTATCCGTCGTGCAAAATATGGAATCTTCTGACAATTTTCAAGTATGCGATCGCGACATTCCCGATCGGGTATTATCCGGGTATCTGCAAAGTGATGCGATCGCAGTCGATACGGAAACAATGGGACTGCTACCGATACGCGATCGCTTGTGTCTCGTCCAACTATGCGATTCCCAAGGCAAAGTGACAGCAATTCGCATCGCCAAAGGACAAACCGAAGCCCCAAATTTAAAACAATTAATGGAAGCAACTTCGGTGGAAAAAGTTTTTCACTTCGCCCGATTTGATGTTGCCATGTTACGCCATCATTTGCGGATTCAAGTTGCGCCAATATTTTGCACAAAAATAGCGAGTAAATTAGCCAGAACCTACACCCCACGCCACGGTTTAAAAGAGGTCGTACAAGAGTTAGAAAAAGTAGAACTGGATAAATCTGCTCAAAGTTCCGATTGGGGAAATCCAGTCAATCTTTCAGACGAACAACTGCGCTATGCCGCCAACGATGTCCGCTACTTACTAAGCGTGCAAAAGAAACTGATTGAAATGTTAAAACGTGAGGAAAGATGGGAACTCGCCCACCAGTGTTTTCAATGTTTGCCAGTAATAGTTTCCTTAGACTTACTGCAATATAAAGATATTTTTGAACATTAATAGGTAATGGGTAATGGGTAATTGGTAATTGGTAATGGGATTTTTATATTATCGCCAAGTACCAATCATATTGTGTTGTAGGGGCGGGTAATACCTGCCCATTCAGTGAAACCACGAGATATGCAATTTTTACCCGCCCCTCCCGTGCTTAATATCACCAATTACCAATTACCAATTACCAATTACCAATTTTCACTTGAGTATCAATCATTACAGAAAACAGCAGAAGACCCCGTTTTAAAATATAGTGGCGGTAACAACCGTATCCACTGGATAACCGAATGCTTTCCAAGCAGGAAGACCACCTTTGAGTTCAGATACGTTGAGATATCCAGCTTGGCGCAACTTAGTTGCTGCTGCGGCTGATTCTTCGTCGGTATCGCCGTAAACGTAAATATCTCTCATCAATTCCAGACTTGACAACGCACGTTCAACTAATTCATTCATCGGCATGGGAATCGCGCCGGTGATGTGACTGATGTGGAAATCTGCGCGATCGCGCACATCCACAATCGTCAGCGCCGGATCGCCCCAGTCGAGTCGCGTTTTCAAGTCATAAACAAGCGATCGCGGATTCATTGGTGGAGGCGTAGGAATTAAACTAAGCAATCCTTTCATTGGTCTTTTTAACCTTGGATCGGGTTAAGCGCAATGTAACAAGTAATTTCAAAAATAGCAAATTTTTATTGAGCAAACCTTGACATAAGAGGCAAGGTGTGGATAGGGAGAAATAAAGTAGAGGGCAATCCCAAAAAGATTGCCCTCAGATGCGATCGCCTGTTCTAATATCGTGTCCTAAGCATCGGACTGATACAGTTAATGGTGTTGTAGGGGCAGGTTTTACCAACCTTGGTTTGTAAAGCGGCACCCTTAAGGGTGCCGCTACACTTTCCAAGCGATTGCGCTGTACCTGACGCCGGTGCAAGCCTTTGTAAACCAGCCTCGCTTGCGATCGCCTCTTCTAAGCTGTTTGATCGACGTGCTTACTTAGCTTGTTCCCTTGTCTTTTTCTCAGTAGCGAGGCGGGCTAAGATATTATAGTCACCGGCATCGGGAGGCGTGAGCGCTTCCATAACGCCTTCGGTAGGGCCGCCAATAGCTTTCCAAGCAGGCAAACCGCCTTTGAGTTCTGCCACGTTAGAGAACCCAGCATCGCGCAGCTGGTTGGCAGCTTGAGCGGTTTGATCGTCGCTGTCGGCGTAAATGTAGATATCGCGGTTGAGGGGAAGCGCGGGTTTAGCGCGGTCTACGAGTTCGTCCATCGGCATGGGCATCGCACCCATGATGTGACCGTTGTTGAAGGTTTCGCGATCGCGTACATCCAGAATGGTAAAACCAGGTTCGCCCCATTCCAAACGCGCTTTCAGGTCGTTTGCGGAAGATTGAGGTTTAAATCCTGGAGGGGTAGGAGTAATGTCGGGCAGCTTGTCTTTAATCGTTAAAATGGCCTCTGACACCTTATCTCCCGATTGGTGATAGTCCTCTTTTAGCTTATCCTTGACATTCTCCATGCCTTCGGAAAGGTTTTCTTTTGCTTGTTGAACTTTATCTTCCATGTCCATGAGTTTATACCGTCTTACACCACAAGTAAATGTAACAAGGCTGTTGTGTCCTACTTATCTTTCTTGAGAAAGAAGGTTTAAAAGATGCTTCTTTTGATAGAGTTCTTATACGCCCTCAGACAGAGTTGAGTTACCGATTTAAATTGCCCTTTTCAACACAGATTATGTTCGACCGCATCCAAACCCTACCCGCCGAAGTGGTGCATCTAATCGCCGCTGGTGAAGTGATTGATTCTTTAGCTGCCGTTGTCAGAGAATTAGTAGAAAATGCCATAGATGCAAAAGCAACGCGCATAGTTGTTTCCCTATGGCCCGAACAATGGCGCGTGCGGGTAGCAGATAATGGCAATGGCATGGAGTTAGAAGACTTGCGAATCGCAGCAACTGCCCACAGCACCAGTAAAATTCGTCGATGTGAAGATTTGTGGAAAATTACCAGTTTGGGGTTTCGCGGCGAAGCATTACACAGTTTAGCTCAATTAGCAGAATTAAAAATAGCCAGTCGTGCTGTTGATAGTAGTGAAGGATGGCGGATTGTTTACGATGGTTTGGGAGAACCAGTAATAGAAGAAACCGTGGCGATCGCACCCGGTACAGTAGTCACCGCCTCCAACTTATTCGGCACCTGGACAGTGCGGCGACAAGCGTTACCTTCCCCCGCTCAACAATTAAAAGCGGTACAAAATATCATCCAGCAAATAGCCCTGTGCCATCCTCAAATTACCTGGCAAGTGCAACAAAATGACCGCCCCTGGTTTACGATTAGTCCCGGAACAACCGCCCAACAAATTCTGCCGCAATTGGTACGCGATATTAAATTAAGCGACTTACAACATCTCAAACTAGAACTATCACTCGCATTACCAATTACCAATTACCAATTACCAATTACCAATCCCCAACATATAGAATTAGTTTTAGGATTGCCAGATCGATGTCATCGCCGCCGACCGGATTGGGTGCGAGTTGCAACCAATGGCAGAATGGTAAAAGCGCCGGAATTAGAACAAACAATTTTGGCATCATTTCAGCGGACATTACCGCGCGATCGCTTCCCAGTTTGTTTCTTGCACCTGCAAATTTCTCCCGACCAAATAGACTGGAATCGCCATCCTGCCAAAGCTGAAATTTACTTGCATCAAATCAGTTATTGGCAAGAAGAGATTGCTAAAGCAGTAGAAATTGCCTTGCGGATAAATTCACAAACCCTTTCAGAAACAGCGCATCAAGGGCGAATAGGACAACTGATTAAAGCATCAGAAGCAAGCAGCGGTTATAACGTTAATCGCGAGATTCAACCAACTACAACTCGTAACGAAATAGCACCCCTGAAACTGCGGGCAGTGGGGCAAGTGAATAACACTTATATTGTGGCAGAACATGCAAATGGGGTATTATTAATAGAGCAACATATAGCCCACGAACGGGTATTGTATGAACAGTTATGCGATCGCTGGCAACTCGTGGCTTTAGAACCTGCGATCGTACTGCAAAACCTTTCAGCCGCGCAAATAGAACAACTACAACGCATCGGCCTAGAGGTAGAATCTTTTGGTGACCGATTGTGGGCTGCCCGCACCGCCCCAGCACTCCTCGCCCAAAGAAATGACTGTGCAGCCGCACTGTTAGAACTTAGTTTAGGCGGAGACTTGCAAGCCGCACAAGTTGCAACGGCATGTCGCAGTGCCATCCGCAACGGCACACCCCTTACCTTGAGTGAAATGCAAACATTAATCGACCAATGGCAACGCACCCGCCATCCCCGCACCTGTCCTCACGGACGCCCAATTTATTTATCCTTAGAAGAATCTGCTTTATCGCGTTTCTTCCGCCGCCATTGGGTAATCGGTAAAAGTCACGGGATATAAAATTGAGATGTCATATGATGTCCGCCCAATTGCCCATAATAAAAAAACCTCACCCAGTTGTTGCGTAGGGACACGGCATCAAAGATATATTGGATAAACAATGGACGTTGCTCTTGCCGTGTCCCGGCTGCTAATTATGGGTAATCTTAAGGACATGATATCATTTATTGCTGTTAAATCTTCACGGTGAAAACATGACTGAATTACTTCCGGGTTTCTACGTATATCTCTAGTTAAAAATCGAATATTTTTACAATAAACCCGGTTTCTTTGCGTAGTCCTGTAAATTTGAAATCTACAATCCAAAATCTAAAATTTGACTGATTTTGCCAGATAAATATCCGGTTTACCAATTCCATTGGCATCGGGCATCACGCCTACAATGGTAAAACCGCATTTTTGGTAAAATTCGTAAGGATGACCGTGCAAATTTCTGATTTTGCTAACATGTTCCCAAACATTGGAATAAAGGTTTACACCCGCCAGAGTTGTCATATTATTTTCATCATCAGTGCCAACCCAAAGCGTGATGCCGCCCCGTTCTCTCACTTGTGCTTCTAAATCAACGATCAGCGCCTTTCCAATTCCCTGGCGTCGAGAATCCGCACGCACGACGAGTGGATGAAGTTCCCAAACATTGCCGTTGTATTGGCTAATGCCGCCAATCCATCCTAAAATATCACCATTGTCATTAACCGCAACTCGGCTAATTCTATCGAGACCAAAAGATTCTTTTACCTCTTGTAACGCGCTATCTAACGAAGGCCAAGCATCAGGCCAATTTTGTTTAAAGCTTTCTACAAGCAACTTGGCAACCTCTATAATGGCTTTTTCGTCATCCGGACAAAGATCGATGATTTTCATAGCTAAAATTAAAATGCAACAACAACTCCTAGCAACAACACTCCTGCTAACATCACTCTACTTAGCTACACCAGCTACAGCAGCGAATCCAGAACAGATCAAAAAATTGTTGGAAACCAATCAATGCCAAAAATGCGACCTGAAGAATGCAGACTTGAGCGGTAAAAACCTCACTGGTGCAGATCTGGGCAATGCTATTTTAACAGGAGCGAATTTAGAGGGAACAAACTTGAGGGGCGCCAAGCTAAAAAGTGCAGATCTCCAGCAAACTGTCCTCAGAAGCGCCATTCTAGAATCCGCCGATTTGGAAGATGCTAGAATGCGGGGCGCGATGATGCGAGACGCAAAACTTAGAGGCGCTAATCTCAAACGTGCCAGACTCCGGGGGGCGAGACTTAGAGGTGCAGACTTGCGGGAAACAAGGTTGATTGCTACCTTGTTACTCGAAGCTGTTTTAATAGAAGCTAATCTCAGCGGTGCGGATATGCGGGGTGCAAATTTAACAACTGCTAACCTCAGCAAAGCGCGTTTAGAAACCGCTAATTTAGAAAGTGCAAACCTCACAAATGCGAATTTAACCGAGTCTTATTTAGGCGATACGACTTTGCGGGGTGCTATTTTAATCGGTGCGAACCTCGTAGGTGCTAATTTGCTGAATGCGAGCTTACTTACAGCTAAACTAAATAACGCTAAACTCAACAATACTAATATGCAAGGAGTGAGCTTAAATAATGCCGACTTAAGCGGTGCAAATTTGGCAAATGCCGACTTAACTAAAGCTGTTTTGTCAATGGCTAATTTAACCCGTGCCAACTTAACAGGTGCAAAGTTAATAAATGCCTATCTATTTACTGCAAATTTAGACAGTGCCAACTTGAGCAATGCCAATCTAACGGGTGCAAATTTGGAAAATGCCAATTTGAGAAATGCTACCCTGACCAATAGCGACTTGAGTAGTGCGATTTTGAAAAATGCAAACTTAACCCAGGCTAATTTAACGGGTGCGATTATCCAAGATACTGACTTAAGAGGGACTGGATTATAGTTAGCCGGATAGCAAGAAACCCGGTTTCTATCAAGAAACCGGGTTTCTTCTGTTAAGCTAGAGAGCCTTCTGGATTGCTTCTGAATACAGCTTCTTCGGTTTTAATCCGGCGATACGTTCCACGACTATTGCCCCTTTAAACAAAACAACGGTAGGCGCACTCCGCACACCCAATTCAATCGCTAAATCCGGGTCTTCCGTCATATCGATTGTTACCAGATGAATCTTTCCAATATGGTCAGTTACCAACTGCTCTAATACTGGGGTCAGGGTTTCACAAGAGGGGCAGTGGGGTGCGACGAATTTAACCAAAATGGGGGTTTCAGAATCATGGATCAATTGTTTAAGAGCCTTGTGTCCTTGGTAATTAGCACAAAAGATCTCGTTGGTGGAATCTGACATTTTTCTGTCTCCTAGTTGGTTGATAAATTATGGTTTATGCTGCGTTAGGAATTGCCAGGGGCTGTTGCTCTGCCAACCAGCGCTCGGCTTCTAGTGCTGCCATACAGCCGGTTCCAGCTGCTGTAATCGCTTGTCTGTAATGAGAGTCTTGCACATCTCCAGCTGCCCAAACCCCTGGAATATTGGTGGCAGTGCTTTTACCATCGGTTTGAATGTAGCCAGCTTGATCCAGGTTCAGTTGACCTTGAAATAGTTGGGTATTGGGGGTGTGTCCGATCGCATAAAACAAGCCATTCACTGGCAATTCAGAAACATCTCCGGCGATCGCATCCTGAATCCGAATCCAGCGCAGCACGTCATCTCCGTGGACGCTGAGGGGTAAGCAGTTCCAGTGAATTTGAATTCGATCGTGGTTGAATAGTCGATCCTGCATGGTTTTGGATGCTCGCAGGCGATCGCGCCGTACCAGTAGGTGAACTTTCCGGGCATATTTGGTCAGGTACAAAGCTTCTTCAGCAGCAGAGTCACCCCCGCCAACTACGGCAACCTCGGCATCGTGGAACAATGGATTTGACCCATCGCAAATGGCACAGGCAGAAATACCATTGTTCCAAAACGTTTCCTCACCGGGAAGATGCAACCGTTTGGCAGTTGCGCCGGTACAGATGATGACGGCGTGGGTTTGAACCACCTGTTCTGTAGAAGCGATCGCAAACGGGCGCTGCTTAAAATCAACCCTAACCACATCATCAGTAATTAATTGGGCACCCCAGCGCAACGCCTGTTGGCGCATCTGACGCATTAACGAAGGTCCGGTGATTCCTTCGGGAAAACCGGGGAAGTTTTCCACCTCTGTTGTAATCATTAACTGACCACCCGGAATACCCCCTGCTTCAAATCCTTCAAAAACAACAGGTTTGAGTTGGGCACGTGCGGCATAAATTGCAGCCGTATAGCCCGCCGGACCAGAGCCAATAATCACGAGATTTTCTACCAGCATCGACCTAACCTCCGAAAAACCATCGAGTGCCAGTAAATAGGTAGTACACGCCTGTCAGAATCAATGCCAGACTGCCAAAGCGAATAATCCCCTCGGAATGTTTCAACAACTGATTGCTTTGTTTTGCCAATCCTGTAAACAAACTCGCGAGAAAAATCAAGATGGTATAACCCAAGGCGTAGCTAACCATCGTCAGCGTGCCTAAAAGTTGAGAACCCGTCGCCGCCGCTGCCGCCAGCACTGCAAACAGTACCGGACTGGCACAAGGAGAACTCACCAAAGCAAAAGTCAACCCCACCCCATAAGGACCAGCCTGGGGTAGATTCACATCCATTTGTGGTAAGGGCAACTTCACCAGCCCCATCAACCACAAACCCATCACAGCCATAATCAAACCCACGACGATGTTGATATAACCTCGGTAGTCCACCATGACTGCGCCAGCGAAAGATGAGACTAAACCAAACAAACTTAAAATTGTGACTGCCCCCAAAACAAACAAGCCAGCCTTGGTAAAAGCATCCCAACGAGATTTAATTTTCAGCGTGCCGATGTAACTAAGATTGACCGGCAACAATGCCAAAATACAGGGGGATACGCTAGCAATTAACCCGCCAACAAATGCCAAAGGTAACAATACAAATGGATTTGCTGTGTCCTGCTGGTCAAACCACTGCTGATAATGGTTTTCGACGATGGAAATGACTCGTTCAATGGGATGACTGATTGCGGGACCTAACGTTAGAACCAGAACCAGAGATAGCAATCCCAATCCACCGTAAAATAACCATTTTTTTGGGATTTTAAAACGTTGGTCAGCGGTATTCTCAGTTGATGACTGAGGTATTCGTGTCATGAAATTCTCCTTAATTTTAAATTTGTTTGCATCGAAATTGGCTTTGTTGCTAATTGCTAATTGCTAATTGCTAATTGCCCTTACAAGTGGTAATTCCGATGCAACCGGGAACGATTAACTCAACTAATTTTTTGCCAGAGCAGCGTCGAGTATTTTGGTGTAGTCAGCCTTATTGGGATTGTTTTTGAACATCGCTAAAATGTTGCCAGTAGCTGGGTCAACAATAGCCACGGTGCTAGTTTGACTCTTGGTAGTTTCCAGGAATTGCCCCAGACCTAATTTTTTGGCGTTGGCTGCTGTTTCTTGAAGCTTGCCTTGATCTGTTACATCTAAAACGACAAAGTTGACTTTATCGGAGTATTCCTGTTTCAATTGCGACAGCGTGGGAGCAATATTCTGGCAGCCAGGACACCAGCTAGCAAACACATCTACTACGACTGGTTTACCCTGAAGTTCTTTAGCTAATGGGCCTCCTACAGATTTAGCTTTTGAAGCGCAAGGATTGGCTTTAGATGCACAAGGATTGGCTTTAGATGCACAAGGATTTGCCTTAACTTCTGTTCCTGTATTAGTAGGTGTGTTGTTTGTCGCCGCATTGGGGTTTGAGCAACTAGCGATCGCTCCGAGACTCAGGATCGAGACAATTGCCAGTACGGAAAAATATTGAATCTTCATGTCATTAATTCCTCAAGAAACTGTAAATTTTTGCTGGTTTGGCAATACTTGAGTGCAACCCCTGAAGAGACAATGGGTAATTGGTAATGGGTAATGGGTAATTGGTAATTGGTAATTGCTCCTATAGGTCGCAATTTTGATGCACGATTTTCCCTGATAAAACGGGTTTCTCCGTAGGGGCACGGCGGGCGAAATATTCTATTCCAGCGCAGGTTTTATGCTTGCCGTGCCCTCTAGGTTTTTTGTGTTTTGTATCAACTATTTTTGAGCTAGAGCCGAGTTGAGTACGGATGTGTAAGCAGATCTGTTGGCATTATTACGATGCTGCGCCAGAATATTACCCGTTGCCGGATCGATGATGGCTATCATTCCGGTTTGAGATCGGTTCTGAGCGAAAAAATCACCCAGCCCTAGCTCTCTGGCTCTGGTTTCTGCTTGGCTAGCTTTGGCTCTATCGCTGACATCGAGAACGATAAAGTTAACTCTGCCGTTATACTCCTGTTTCAGTTGGGAAAGAGTGGGAGCAATATTTCTACAGGCAGAACACCAACTGGCATAAATGTCAACTACAACCGGCTTTCCTTGCAGTTGTTCTGCTAAAGGTGCGCCGACATTCCCTACCTTAGATGCACAAGGATTGCTGGACGCACAGGGATTTGTTTGCGCGATCGCCTGCTGTTCCCCAGCAGCAGTTGTCACCGAGGTTGCAGCTACAAATGATACAGCGATCGCTAGACTACTCAGACACAGGCTGAGCCATAATGCTGAATGTTTAGGCATATTCACCCTCAAAAATATACGACTGTACGTGCAAAAAAGCACTAAAGTACGGCTTAAATCTCAAACCAGGAAACACTAGAACAGAATTTAATGTTTCTCTGGCTTGAGGTTATTTGCATTAAATTCCAGAAATATGAGCGCCAGATGAATGGCAGATGGATATTGGATAAAACCTCAGAACTGGCTCAAAGCTTAGGCTTCGGTTTTTTCAGCAAAAATTCATCTTGGCATCAGAAACAAATCATCTTAATGGGGGATCTTTCTTGTAGAGTGAAGATTACAGGGTGTTTGATGGAGATCCCCCACGCATCCCCCTTAATATCATGTCCTTAAGATTACCCATAATCAGATGCCGGGACACGGCACGATTAACGTTATCTGTGTCTCTGATATCTCTGATGCCGTGTCCCTACGCAAGACGACGTGATGTTTTTTATGATGGGCAATTCAACGGACATGATATAACAAGGGGGACTTTGATTCCTGATTTGAACTTTACTCGTTGGAGATCCCCCTAAATCCCTCTTAACAAGGGGGGCTTTGATGGCGACGCAGTAGGGAACATCAATCAGCTTTGTCGCTAACGAGAAGGTTTTTGCCGTTCCCTTTAACCAATTTAATCATTTAGATGCAACGGTCAACGATATGACAGGACAAGACTGGTTCGTAACAAATGATGGGCGGTGCAATGCTTTTGAGGTTGCCAGTGACGAGCAAGATTTAACACATCCCTATAGACTTTACCGTTTTTTGACCGATCTGGAAGATGTTTTAAATCGAATTGCTGATGACCGCTTGCGACTTCAGGCGATTTGTCCCTTGGTTCGCAAGTTGTTGATAAGTTCCTCTTGGCTGCAAATCACTCCTGTTGAACCTAACTCGGAAACGGGTTGGGAAGTGTTGACATTGTACGATGAACCGTTTTTTCCTTTAACTGTGCAGTTGGTTGCTTGGGCACCTGGTGTCGCTTCGCCGATTCACAATCATGGCTGTTGGGGGCTGGTGGCGCTGCTGAGTGGGCAGGAAAAAAACACATTTTGGCAGCGTTCTCCGACTGCTGAATTTCCAGATAGGATTGAAGCGGTGGGCGATCGCTTGCTCAATCCCGGCGATATCCTGTGCTTAATGCCCGATGCGATTCACCATGTAGAAGCAATCGGCAATCAACCAACGATTAGCTTGAATCTATATGGTGAAACCAACTACGACCAACGGTTTGAGTTTGATCCAATTCAAAACACTGCAAAAAACTTTTAATCTTGATCGAGCAATGAAGCTGAGTCGCCCTATTCGATCTATTATCAAATATTTTACAGGTAAGCGAATTTCGACATCTTCGCTTCAGTTTCGCCTAACTCTGGAATTAGTGGCAATATCGATTCTGGGACTCGGTAGTGTAGCGTTTTGGGCTGGCTGGCAAATGGAGCAAAATCTAGTTGCTGCCCACAAGCAAACGCTGGAATATATTGCGATGCGCTTTCCCGAACAGATTCAGCTTTACAGCGAGATGGGTATGCTCGAAATTGGATTAGAACGTACCATCAGTAAAGTTTCGGCACCGGGATTGATGGTGTGGGTTAAAAGTCCTGATGGCAGGTTGCTGGGGCAGTCTATCCATCCAGATAGTTCTGTGCCTGAAATTGGCAATATGACTGCACTCAGCGAAGTACCAGAAAAGCCCCAGGTGGTTCGCTTTGGCGATCGCGATATCGTGTTATGCGGCAGTCCGCTGGTACTGAATGGCAAGTCGTTAGGTAAGCTGTATCTCTCTCAAGATATCACCGAAGATTGGCAAAAGTTAAATGCTGGGTTATGGCGATTGCTGTTAGTTAGTATTTTAGCGATCGCAATATTAATCGCTGCCATCTCTACGCGAATTCGGAAAGCCTTAAAACCCCTGGAACAGATGAGTCAGGTTGCTGGTGCTATTTCTGCTGATGATTTGGCTGGCAATTTGAAAGGAGCAAAACTTCAACTTCACCGCGCACCCGATGAAATATTGGGATTGGTTCAAGCTTTTAATGAAATGTTATTCAGATTATCCGCTGCTTGGGAACAACAGCGCCAGTTCGTCGGCAATGTTTCCCACGAACTACGCACTCCCCTGACAATTGTAGTGGGTTATCTGCAAAGTTTGTTGCGACGGGGGACTAATTTAAGTGCTTATCAACAGCAAGCTTTAGAAACAGCAACGGCGGAAACCGAACGCACGATTCGCATGTTGCAAGATTTGCTAGATCTGGCGCGGGCAGATAGTGGAAATTTGCACTTTCGGCTCAATCCAATTATGCTCAATACCCTCGTAGTAGAAGTAGCGGCGATGAGTCAAAAGGTGAGCAATCGGCAAATTAACGTTCTAGCAACTGATGAGGATGTTGTTACCTGTGCCGATCAGGATCGCTTACAACAAGTTTTAATTAACTTGGTAGATAATGCAATTAAGTATTCTTCTCCTAAAGAATCGGTTGATTTAGTGTTAGAAAAGACAGAAAAATATGCGATGATACACGTGCGCGATCGCGGCATTGGCATTCCCCTTCAACATCAAAACCGCATTTTTGAACGGTTTTATCGCGTAGATGAGTCTATGACTCGTTCTAGAGATGGTACGGGATTGGGGTTAGCGATCGCTAAAAGTCTAATCGAAGGAATGGAAGGTAAAATTACCCTCCGTTCCAAACCGGGCGAAGGAAGTATTTTTACCATCACTTTACCTGTTTGGAAACCGCCCCTATGACCGAACGCATTCTCCTAGTTGAAGACGATCCCAAACTGTCAAAATTCATCGAATCAGAACTCAGTTTGGAAGGATATCGCGTCACCGTTGCTTACAATGGAATGGATGGTTTAACGATGACTCGCGATGCACAACCAGACTTGTTAATTTTAGACTGGATGCTTCCCGGTATTTCTGGATTAGATTTGTGTTTGCGATTGCGGAAAACCGGCGTTCAAGTACCCATAATTATGTTGACAGCAAAAGATGAAGTACCCGATCGCGTCGCTGGGTTAAATGCTGGTGCTGATGATTATGTGACCAAGCCTTTTAGTATGGAAGAACTCCTAGCAAGAGTGAAAGCCCGCTTGCGCCGCACTCATGCTGAAGAACCAGATGTTTTAGAGTTTGAAGATTTGACTTTGAATCGCCTCACCCGCGAAGTTTATCGGGGAAATAAACTGATTGAATTAACCGCAAAAGAATTCGACTTGTTAGAGTTTTTAATTCGCCATCCGCGCCAAGTAATTACGCGCGATCGCATTCTAGAACAAGTCTGGGGTTACGATTTTATGGGCGAGTCAAACATCATTGAAGTCTACATTCGTGCCTTACGAATCAAGCTAGAAGCAAGCAATTCAAAACGGCTATTGCATACCGTGCGCGGGGTAGGATACGTGTTGCGAGATTATGCTTAGCTGCTTTTTCGCCACTCGCTGGTATATTGACCGTGGATACTCACCATATACGGTACGCAGTAGGTTAGCACCGCAGAGATCCAGCGATCGCGGCTCATTTGCCCTTGTAATAACGCATTTCCGTGATTAATCATCAACAGAACTGTACCGACAAACAATGCGACTCTAAACCCAGTGGGTGCAAACTTAGGATTTAATAAACTGCTACAAAACCCTTTGATAAATTTAGTCATTCTTTAAGAATAGCATCAACTTGATTTGTAAATGTTACAGCCTATACAAAATTTCTGCTAGCTCGATTTCATATTAAATCTGCTTTGATCGTCGCTTTTATGCCGAACGACTAAAGTCGCGGCTACACAAACAAAGCCCGCCTTCGTGGGCTATAAAATAAAGGGGGTTTAGAACCCGGATTTGGTATCAGAGCTAGATTATGTTTAGCTGCTTTTCCGTTTTTGTCAGAGGAATGGGATTTATATTATGTCCGGTATCAATGGTAGTGTTTAATTTTTGATTTTGTAGGGGCGGGTTTTACCAACAATTAAGAGGAACCACGAAATATCTCCATAAACCCGCCCCGGCTCAACTACCGATGC
>DNGJ01000425.1 GCA_003486305.1 Cyanobacteria bacterium UBA11371 | reverse complement strand
ACCTTGGAATTAGAGAGCCAAGCTGCCGTTTTGAGAGCGCTTGAGGAGTACTAATTACATAGTGTTTCATACCCAGATGAAATACGAGTGAAATTTTTCAGAAACTGGGGATAATAAACAAGCCATATTGCTGACGTTTGTTTAATTGGGTAACTTTGGAAAAAGTTGATAGGGATTATACCCAATTTGGGCCAATGAATCGGTCACGGTTGAGCGATCGCCTATTTGACAGAATTAAGCGTAAACTGTTCGCTTCTTTGAGTGGGCGGCATTGTAACACCATCTAGCCCAAAATGACAGAGCAGAATGAAATTAGGATGAAATTTATAAAGCGCGATCGCCTCCTCCACCCCCCTAGCGATCGCGTTGACCAACCCAAACTGCTTGTCAACAATCATCATTGCGCTTTTTTGATAATTAAAATCATTCCATTGCTATCAAGATAGCGATTTTGATTCTTATTTTCAGACCATAACTTAATATTTATCTTCACCTTCTCAGCTTGACTAGCAGCTAATTTTAGCTAAACTATGAATAACTGTTCATATTTCTATCCTTTCCCTCTAACCTTGGAAACACAATGAATAAGCCGCGCGATACCCACTCCTGCTGTAGTTGCAGTCACGACGACAATCGCGACCATAAAGAGAGTCACGACCACGACCACGACCACAGTCATGGTGGTGGAGAATTTGACCTCAAAAAGGAACTAACCCCCGTCTTGTTGGTAGTTGTATTATTTACAGTCGGTCTAATTTTTGAAGAATCATTACACAACACACCTTTCAGTATCGGGGAATACTTAATTTTCATTCCTGCCTATCTTTTAAGCGGTTGGAATGTGTTAACCATTGCCGGACGTAACATTTTACGAGGCCGAATATTTGATGAAAACTTCTTAATGACGGTGGCGACATTGGGAGCGATCGCAATTCACAAACTCCCCGAAGCTGTCGGCGTGATGTTGTTTTTCAAAGTGGGAGAGTTATTCCAAGAATATGCAGTCGGACGTTCTCGCAATTCGATTAAATCATTGTTAGAAATTCGCCCCGACTATGCTTACTTACAGCAGGGAGATGAATTCACCAAAGTCTCGCCAGAAATTGTAAAAATAGGCGATTTAATTTTAGTCAAGCCGGGTGAAAAAATTCCCTTAGACGGTGAAGTCATAGAAGGTAATTCCCAAATCGATACATCTGCCTTAACGGGCGAATCTGTTCCTCGCACGGTGCGCGTGGGAGATACTGTTTTGGCAGGAACGATTAACCAAACAGGTGTCCTCAGTATTCGGGTGACAAAACTGTTTGGCGAGTCTTCGATTGCCCGGATTTTAGAATTAGTCGAAAATGCCAAAAGTCAAAAAGCGCCAACGGAGAAATTCATCACCAAATTTGCCAGATACTATACACCGTTTGTCGTATTTGGTTCTTTGGCAGTGGCATTATTGCCGCCTTTATTCATTCCCGGTGCAACTCACGCCGAATGGGTATATCGCGCTCTAATTTTGTTAGTCATTTCCTGTCCCTGCGGATTGGTAATTAGCATTCCATTGGGCTATTTTGGCGGTGTTGGAGGGGCTGCAAAGCGAGGAATTTTGGTCAAAGGGTCTAAATTTTTAGATACTCTAACACAGGTCAAAACCGTTGTGTTTGATAAAACGGGAACCCTCACCCAAGGCGTATTTAAAGTCTCGCAAGTCGTGACGAGGAATGGGTTTACGGAACCCGAATTACTGGCAATAGCTGCCCAAGCAGAATCTCACTCTAACCATCCCGTCGCGCAATCAATTCGAGATGCCTATGGGGAAAAAATAGATACATCCCAGGTGAAAGATTACGAAGAAATTGCCGGACATGGGATTCGTGCCAAGGTACAAAATCGGGTAGTTTTGGCAGGAAATGACCGCTTATTGCATCGCGAAAATATCGATCACGATGTTTGTCATGCTGATGGGACAACCGTGCATCTAGTCGTGGATAATTTATACCGGGGTTACATTGCGATCGCCGATGAAATTAAACCAGATGCAGCCAAGGCAATTTCTGAGTTAAAGAAACTGGGTGTGGAAAAAACCGTGATGCTGACGGGGGATAATAATGCGATCGCATCCCGCATTTCTCAACAACTTGGCTTAGATTCCTACGAAGCTGAATTATTGCCAGAAAATAAAGTCAGCGCGTTGGAAAAAATTATGAGCCAAGCTCCAAAAGGCAGTAAAGTTGCCTTTGTTGGGGATGGAATTAACGACGCACCCGTGCTGGCAAGAGCCGATGTCGGATTGGCAATGGGCGGATTAGGTTCTGATGCAGCAATTGAAACCGCCGATGTTGTAATTATGACCGATGCTCCTTCAAAAGTCGCCCTCGCGATTCAAATTGCCAGAAAAACTCACAGCATTGTTTGGCAGAATATCATTGTGGCAATGGGAATCAAAGGCTTATTTATCGCACTCGGTGCTTTTGGTTTAGCGACGATGTGGGAGGCAGTTTTTGCCGATGTGGGAGTAGCGTTGCTGGCGATTTTTAATGCTACTAGAGTGTTGAAATAGAAAACTTTCGCCTCTCCTCAACAGGCGGCAGAGCCGCTGTCTTTTGGTTCCCAGATTCAACCTGGGGACCAGTCTAGAATCTGGCAGATGTTGCCTCTCCCTCGATGACCGAAGTGTAAAAGCTGAGATTGTCCAAATCTCGTTTCTTTTTTTCCTTTCAAACTTCAGGCGTAGAAAATATTATGATTCAACGTCGTTCAAATCCCTGGATACATCGATATTCGCGTCCAATGATGGCAGGAATAGCCACAATTGGAGCAGTGGGAACTGCATATCTAACAATCGTCAAATTAACCCAAGGAAGTGCTGCTTGCCCGACAAGCGGTTGCGACGTGGTGCTTAACAGTCCCTATGCCGAAGTTTTTGGTTTACCCCTGTCTCTGTTTGGCTTTTTGGGCTACTTCGGTATGATAATTTTTGCCACCGCTCCCTTGTTCCTAAATGCTCCCTCGCAGAAACAACTGCGATCTAAATTAGAGAATTGGACAGGACTGTTACTGTTTATGGGTGGCACAGCCATGATGGTTTTTAGTGGCTACCTGATGTATCTACTGGTTTTTGTACTTAAAGCCGCTTGTACCTATTGTATTGCATCTGCTTTTTTATCTTTGAGCCTGTTTGTACTAGCAATAATTGGTCGAGAATGGGAAGATATCGGACAACTATTTTTCACGGGAATTTTAGTCAGTGTCGTTGTATTAGTGGGAACACTGGGCGTTTATGCCAACATTACAAACCCCCGTGTTTCAACTCAAGTGGGAGCTTACACAATTACCACTGGCTCTGGTGCATCTGAAATCGCTTT
>DNGJ01000423.1:28879-52130 GCA_003486305.1 Cyanobacteria bacterium UBA11371 | reverse complement strand
AGAAGGTGAGGCCACTCATAAAGAGGGAAACAACTAAAGTCGCCACTGCCATTAGCCTTGTCTGGAGGGTAAACTCAGACCACCAATGGGCGATCGCATCTCGGATTGTTTTCAAGAGGGCCAGCATTTGGGATATCTTTGGGTTTTGGTTTTTACTTAAGCACGATAGTCCCTAGCAGGTATTTGTGCTGTTACATTAATCATTACCAGTTTGGTCAAATTCAGCAAGGAACCATAGATAAAGATTCCCGATGAGCGGGTGAACTTATCCCTTGACGCGCCAGCCAATATCCCTCCGGCAGTACTTGCCTTCAAACTCAATACAATCTACGGCGGCGTAGGCTTGTGCGATCGCTTGCTCAAAATTCTCTCCCGTCGCCGTCACCCCCAGCACTCTTCCCCCATCGGTCAATATCTCTTTCTCCCGCAATTGCGTTCCGGCGTGAAACACCATCGCTCCCTTGCTTTCGGCTTGTTCTATCCCGCTAATAACTTTCCCTTTTTCGTACTCTCCCGGATAACCTCCACTCGCCATCACCACCGACACGCAAGCTCCCGACTTCCAGCATATCGGTGGCATTTTGTCAAGTCTTTGTTCGATACAAGCGAGCATTAATTCTTCGAGGGGAGTTTCGAGCAAAGGTAGAATGGCTTGGGTTTCCGGATCGCCAAAGCGACAGTTAAATTCGAGGACTTTGGGTTCGCCTGCGGGGGTAATCATCAATCCGGCGTAGAGGACGCCGCGATAATCGATTTTGCGCTTTTGTAGGGAAGCGATCGCACTTTGCAAAACTTCCTTTTCAATCCGTGCCATCAACTCGGGCGTTACTAGGGGGGCAGGGGCATAAGCGCCCATCCCGCCGGTATTTGGACCCGTATCCCCCTCGCCGATGCGCTTGTGGTCTTGGGCGGGTAACAACGGGCGAATCGTCACCCCATCGGTTAAAGCTAAAACCGAGACTTCTTCACCCGTCAAACATTCTTCAATCACCACCATCCCGAAAGAACTGTTAAACACCTCCTCAACAGCCGCCAAAGCTTCCTCTACCGTTTGCGCCACGGTTACACCCTTCCCCGCCGCCAAACCATCGGCTTTGATTACGATCGGGGCACCCTGGGCTTTAACATAAGCTTTGGCTGAGGCGGCATCTGCGAACACAACCGCTTTTGCCGTGGGCATTTTAGCTTCTTGCATCAGTGCTTTCGCCCAAGCTTTACTCGCTTCAATTTGGGCGCCTGCTTTCGTGGGGCCAAAAACGGGGATGTTTTGCGATCGCAGATAATCTGTAATTCCCCTAGACAAAGGCAATTCTGGCCCTACCACCACCAGAGAAATATCATTTTCCCGGGCAAAGCGTGCCATTCCCTCAAAATCATCTACCCCCAGGGGGAGATTCTGACAGCGCTCCATTACCGCCGTACCGCCATTACCCGGAACGCAGAACACCTGTTGAATTCGCTCGGATTGTAGGAGTTTCCAAGCTAAAGCGTGTTCTCGTCCCCCATTACCAACAACCAAAACCTTCACGTTATCTTCGCACTCCAGCTATCGAATCTTTAACGATAAAATGTTAGTCTTCAGTCCAGATACCGCCCTTAAGTATAGAGAGTTTATGGCTAAAAGTATCGTTACAGGGGTCGCCGGTTTTATAGGTTCTCACTTGGTCGAAGCCCTGTTAAACCAAGGGGAACAGGTGATGGGGGTCGATCAGTTCAACGATTATTATGACCCAGCCCTGAAACGCAATAATATTTCCAGCTTTGAAAATCACCCGAATTTTAAATTAATCGAAGCAGATATCGGCTCTCTCGATTGGGCGGCACTGTTGGCTGATGTGGAAATAGTTTATCATCTAGCGGCGCAAGCGGGAGTACGTGCTAGCTGGGGCGCTGGCTTCCACGCTTATACAGAACGGAATATCACCGCCACGCAAATTATGCTGGAAGCGGCGAAAGACGCCAAACACTTGAAACGTTTTGTTTATGCTTCAACCTCTTCTGTATACGGCGATGCCGAAACTTTACCGACTTCTGAATCTATTTGTCCCCAACCTGTATCTCCTTACGGCATTACCAAGCTGGCAGCCGAGCGTTTATGTGGATTGTATTACAAAAATTTCCAAGTTCCGTTTACAGCGTTGCGATATTTTAGCGTCTACGGCCCCCGCCAACGCCCGGATATGGCATTTCATAAGTTTTTTAAGTCGGTTTTAATCGATCAACCAATTCCTATTTACGGGGATGGACAGCAAACGCGAGATTTTACCTTTGTCGGCGATGTTGTGGCTGCTAATTTAGCCGCTGCTAAAGTGCCAGAAGCGGTGGGAGAAATTCTCAATATTGGCGGCGGAAGTCGGGTGGGATTAATGGAAATTATCGACACGATGGAACAAATTGTCTCTCGTCCGATTCGCAAAAATTATCTCGAACCAGCGATGGGAGATGCGCGTCACACGGCGGCAGATGTGTCAAAAGCAAGGAAAATCCTCCATTATGAACCAAAAGTTTCGCTCAGGGAAGGTTTAACCCAGGAGTGGAATTGGGTTCGGTCTTTGTACGGTTGATTCGTTCAATATTCGTTAGCATCAAACTCCCAAAGTTCGTGTTCGGCAGGATAGGGAGTTTGTACTCTTTTTCCTAGTAGTTTTTCCCACCAGCGAAAGGGATGAGGCAGCGTGGCTACCTGGATGCTAGGACAGCCTACAAGCCACGCTCCCAATATGTCTGTGTGGCGGCTGTCTCCAATCGCTACAACTTGTTTGGGTTTGAGTTGCATGTAATTTAAGGCTTTAATAAAGGCAAAAGGAAAGGGTTTCCTGGCTGGATTTATGGCTGGAATTCCTAGCCGATGCGACCAAAATTTGACCCGATATCGACGCTTACCATTTGAGAGGATATAAAATTTAAACCCTTCTAATTTTGCTTGTTTGAGCCATGCTTCAGCCCCCGGAGATAAGTAACGATCGTCTTCAGAAACAATCGTGTTATCGAGGTCGAGTATTACTCCCCGAATTCCAGATTTTTTCAGTTGCTCGATTTCTATAGAAGCGAGTCGATAAGCTTGATGGGGAAAATATCGAGACATTTTGTTTGACATAGGTAAATCTCGCGCTGTTTGAACAACAGGTTTCAAAGAATATTCCAGGTAAAATTTATTGGATTAAACCCTGAGATTTAAGCCAGAGAATGCCAAAGCTTGTAATCACCCAACCAACCACATTCATCAGGAGTGGAAAATCTTTTAATAAAACTTCTTCAGGTCGCTCAGTTTGTCCTCCTTTCTCAAGACTGGCTTCACTTTTACGAGCGATTTCTTGGGGGTCGCTGAGTAATTGATAGCGAAAAATCCCGTATAAAACAAAAGGCAATGTTAACATCATCCAGGGAGTTGATGCGCCATTGACTTGAGGGCCGGAACTCCAAAGGGCATAGGTTAAAATCGCTCCTGTTGTTACTGTACTTTCCATGCGGATTAATAAAGGCAAGGAGTAGCGTTTGAGGACGGCGCGAGTTTTACCGCCTTTAATTTGTAACAAACGCAGTTCGGCTTTGCGCTTTTCAATGCCCAAAAACAGAGCCAACATGGCGGTACACAGTAAAAACCAGGGAGATAGAACAATTCGAGTTGCTGCGCCGCCTGCAAAAGCGCGTAAAATAAATCCGCTTGCGATCGCCACTACATCCAAAATTACCGTGCGCTTTAGTCGCAAATTATACGCTACTTGCAATATCCCGTAGGCGATGATAGTGGCTCCCAAGCTGGGACTTACCATCCAACCAAAGGCGATCGCACTACCCAACAAAAATATTGCCATGAATATCGCGACTGGGATAGCGATCGCTCCCGCTGCAATCGGGCGCTTGCACTTGACCGGATGTTGTCGGTCTGCTTCTACATCGGCTATATCGTTGAATAAATAAAAACTACTGGAAGCGCAACAAAACAAAACAAACGCTAGCAAGCTCCCCAGCAAAGATTGCCCATTAATACTAAAAGCAAACAAAGGGGCGGCAAACACAATTAAGTTTTTTGTCCACTGGCGAGGTCTGAGCGCCTGCAAATAAGCCGCTGCTTTGTTACCAGCTTTTTCTGGTGGCAAAGTTGTATTTCCTGTAAATTCAGTTTTTTTCGGTCTAAACATATGCTGTTGCCATTTTTATCAAGTGCGATCGCTAATATTTTTGAAATTTACCTGCTGCATCTGCTTTAGCAATTCGGTACGTGGCGCTGCTTGACTATTTATTACCTCTTTTGCCTTGCTCAATTGCAAACCATTGTTTACACCCGCAGTCAACACCAACATCCCTGCCAATACCAAGGCGATGGAGCGTGCAGGTGTCAGGGTGCTGAATGCTGCCAAAACTATTAACAATGGCAAGAAATGTAACGAGTAAAGAAATGTTTCCTCGCCGTATACGGTGTGAAGTGCTAGCTGTCCCAAGATACTAAAACCAAGAACAATGCGGAGTTGGCGATGCTGTTTGGCGGCGAAAAATCCCCATATTCCTAAAGCTAATAGTGCCAGCCACAAGATAACGGCAACGGTTCCCCAAACGCTGGCAGAACCGGGTATTGCGCGCTGTGTCAGCACCCTTAATAAATCCAAATATTTCCAATGAGGAATTACCCGCATATCCGGCATTACCATTGTGTGAGCCACAAAAGACTGGAGGACGTGCCAAAAACCTCCCGATCCCTGCCGGAACATGTAATTTTTTTCTTCGCTATCGCTGATAACGATAAAAAATCCAGCACTCGGAAAGATAGACTTTTGTATGCTCCACAAAATAACTGTTAGGCACAATGCATCGAGGGTAATCTTCCATGCCCATTTGCGGCGATATTTTGCCAATGTTGCCAGAATTCCTACCATCCAGTTGGTGGTAGTGATGCTCAATGTGGCGGCACTTACAACTGCATACCATTGTGCCGACACCTTGCGATATTGGGCGATCGCTGCGATGCACAGTCCTACCAGAATGCTTAACGCTCCAAATGGGTAGGTTTCTGGCACGATAAACCAAAACATCGCGGCGGCGCTAGTTGCTCCCAGGATGCTAAATAAAGCCGCGTCAAATCGTCGGCAACCCATCAATCTCAGTACAACGAAGAGCAAAATTATACATAGAGCAGCTACCGCAGCGATCGCTAGCCTTACCGCAGTCACCCCGTCAAGACCCAATATTTTATGCATTAAAAATACGGGCGGGAATGCCAAGAGCGAAAATATTGGGTGTACTTTAGTACGGGAATGATTGCTGAATCGGTCGGTCATGTTTGCATAGACGCGGGGAATATCCGCTGCAAACCACAAGTCGGCACCTCGATCGGTAAATAGCCACGGGTCAATCAGCTGCGACCCAAGATAAGTTGCAATACCTGCACTTGCTGCGATCGCAACTACCAGCAGCATCTCTCCCCAGTTTTGGCGAGCTTGGCTATTAATCTGAGCGATTCTATTTTTAACCGACTCGGCGGCTACTGGCAATTTCCAAAATATTGCTTCTAGACCAAGCATGGATTTTTTCATTGTTATATTTCTTGCGCTTTGTTCGGCGAATCAGGTTAAATGCGATCGCACCATTGGCTGTATTTTTGACATTACTTCCGTCTATTTTCAGCCGATGTAGCTTTTACTGTCTTAGTTGGTAATGCTTTCCCTGTGTGTATATTTACTACCTGATTCCGTAAAACTGACTATATTTATCATATTGGTTTTTTGGATCGTACTATTTTTATGAATATTAATCAAATTATTTTTGGATTATTTTTACACAATCTTTAAATATTGTTGCTAAAATTAATTTTGTCTTTATCTATACTTCATAAACTTACTCTCCGCAGGCGTTGGTAAAGAAATATACAAGGCTCGCGCCGGATAGCAAATTGCAGTAGGGGGAGGACAGCGATCGCTAAAATATTCCATACAACCGACATAATTCCCACAATGACATCCTTAGACGTTTTGCAGCCTCAAACCCAGATAGGCTCAATCCAAGCCAAGTTAAGCACAATGCGCGAGCTAATGGCAACCTACCAGTTAGACGCCTACTACATTCCCTCTGCTGACGAACACTTAAACGAATATCTCCCCGAAGCGCTGCAACGACGGGAATGGGCAAGTGGCTTCACCGGATCGGCGGGGGATATGCTAGTGGGACAAAACCAAGCTTGGCTGTTTGTCGATTCCCGCTATCACGAACAGGCAGAATTACAAGTCGATCCCGCTTTAATTCAAGTCTCCAAGCTGGGATTAGAAGGACAAAAAACTTTAGTAGAAACCTTGGAAACTTTAGGCCAATCAAAGCCCGGTTTCCGTTTGGGTTTCGATCCATTTACCCTTGCAGTTGAGCAATTCCGTAACTTTCAAAAACAACTCGAACCCGCTGGAATTAAACTGCTGTTCGTGTTAGAAAATCTGGTAGATAAAATTCGCCTCCAAAGTCCTTGGCGCGAGTCAGAACCCCTACCGGCGTTGGGAAATTCCCAAGTATTCCTTGTGCCAGATGCGGCGACTGGGGAAACAACCGCACAGAAATTAACCAGGGTGCGGGAAGCAATGCAAAAGGCAAATACCGACATTCTTCCCATTACTAAACTTGACCAAATCGCGTGGTTGTTTAACCTCCGGGGTTGGGATGTTCCTTATAATCCCGTTTTTATTGCTTATGCAGTTATTACCCCGGATGCAGCGTTTCTGTTTACTAATTTGGCACGCATTTCATCCGAAATTCGCGCCGCTTTGGAGGGAATTGTTACTTTACTTCCCTACGAAAAATACGAAGAAACTTTAAAAGCTTTGGTTTCCCAGAACGACTTGCGGGTATTGATCGATACCAAACATACGACAATGGGAACTTATAGCCTGTTAGAAGGAGCGAGGGTTGTAAAAACCGCCAATCCGATTGAAGGGATGAAAGCTCGTAAAAATGCTGTAGAAATCGAGCAGATGAAGGCGGCGAATTTAAAAGCAAGTCGAGCTATAGTGCGAACCTTAAAGTGGATTTCGGCACAATTGGGAAGTGGGGAAAGCTTGAGCGAGTTGGATGTGGCGCGCGCGATCGCTCATAATTATCAACAAGAAGCCGATTTCTGTGGCTTGAGTTTCAACACCATTGCCGGAACGGGCTTTAATAGTTCTATTGTCCACTACGGCACCCCCAGTCCGGATCAACTCCTGCAACAAGGTCAATTATTCCTGCTAGACTCCGGAGCGCAGTATTTAGGAGGCACTACAGACGCGACTCGAACGATTATTATCGGCGAGCCAACTCCAGAACAAATTCTCCGCTACACCGAAGTATTAAAAGCCCACATTAACTGCGCGATGCAACAGTTTCCCAAAGGCACAACCGGAGCGCAATTAGATGGGATTACCCGCTATACTTTATGGCAGGAAAAACTCGATTTTGGTCACGGAACCGGACACGGTGTCGGAGCTTTCTTAAACGTCCACGAAGGGCCAAATGGCATTAGCAAGCGCGTAAATGAAACCCTTGAACCTGGCATGGTTACTAGCATTGAACCCGGTTATTATCTATCTAATTGGGGCGGTATTCGGATTGAAAATCTTTATGTTGTTAAAGATTTATCTACCGAAAACGATGCAAATACAACGCCTTGGTATGGGTTTGAAACCCTCACCTACGTTCCTTTTGATAAGCGATTAATAGATTTAAATCGCCTGTCTCAAAAACAGCGGGAGTGGTTAGAATGGTATAACGCCGCCATTGTAGAAAAGCTGACTCCCACCTTAGAACCCGCAGAAATTGAGTGGGTGAAAGCAGCTTGCAATCGTAGTTTTTGATCCAGCACTTGCGGGGCGGGTTTATTTATTCAAAGCGCTCTTATCAAAGATCTCTCGTAAAACCCGCCCCTACACAATCAAAAACACTTGCACTACCTTTGCTTAAGGACATGATATTACAGCAGATTGCTTTTTGTGTGAGGTACAGCCCTTTGGCTAAAGAATGCAATAGCGGCACCCTTAAGGGTGCCGCTATTGCATTCAAAGCGCCGTACCTCATACGGCTGCAATCCGCTGTAGATGAATGTAGGGACACGGCATCTGAGATATTTTGGCAGATACAGATAACTTAAAGATGCCGTGTCCCTACATGGGGGCGTTCTGACCGATATGATATGAAACTTTGGCTTAAATTTGCTGTATTTTGCGGGATTTTACTGTTGACGCTTTCAGTGGTAATGCCGGTATTTTCCGCAAGCAATGTAGTAAATAGATTTACTTGTAGCTACCAAGGAAAGCCGCTTTACGGTAGAGTCAAATTTGTTGAAAGCTTTCAGGATATTAAGGTTAAGGTGGTTACAACCTCGCCGGATTTGAGGGTAAAAATGGTCACAAACCCAACAAGTCGGTGCGGGGAATGGGCAATTGTCGAGTTTTTGCCGACGCTTAAGGTGCAGTTTGTGGAGACGCTTCCCGATATTGAAATTCAATTTGTTGAAGATAATCCGGGTGTTTAAACTAAAGAATCCCGGTTTATTTATTGCCGAATTGGAATTGCGATCGCAAATTCCGAGCCTTGTCCCGGCGCGGAAATACAATTTAGCTGACCGCGATGTTTTTCAACAACAATCTGATAGCTAATTGCCAATCCTAAACCAGTTCCTTTACCAACGGGTTTGGTTGTAAAGAAGGGATCAAATAAGCGATTTTTTACCTGTTCTGTCATGCCAGCGCCGTTGTCACCTATCCGAATTTTTACCCAATCCTTGTTGAAAATTTCTGTGACAATGCGAATTGTTGGTAATTGGTAATTGGTGTTTTGTTGACTGTTGCCCATGACCAATGAGCGATTAGCAATTACCTCTTCTAAAGCATCTATTGCGTTGTTTAGCAAGTTCATAAACACTTGGTTCAATTGTCCGGCGTAGCACTCTATTTCGGGCAGCTTGCCGTATTCTTTGATTACCATGATTTCACAACGGTCGGGTTTGGCTTTGAGGCGGTTTTGCAAGATTAGCAAGGTGTTCTCGATGCCTTCGTGGATGTCAACGGGTTTCATTTCTGCTTCATCGAGTCGCGAGAAGTTCCGCAAACTCAGGACAATCTGACGGATGCGCTGCGTCCCGATATTCATAGAATTGAGCATTTTAGGTAAATCTTTGATCAGAAAATCCAGGTCGATGTCTTCGATTTCGGTTTCAATTTCCGGATTGGGTTCGGGATAGTGTTTTTGGTATAGTTGGATCAGCCGCAGCAAATCTTGCGTGTATTCATCGACGTGGGTAAGATTGCCGTGGATAAAGTTAACCGGATTGTTAATTTCATGAGCAACGCCAGCAACTAATTGCCCCAAACTAGACATTTTTTCAGTTTGAATCAGTTGGGCTTGGGTTTGCTGTAGTTCGCGCAATGCTTGTTCGAGTTGTTGGGCTTTTTCTTCGGCAATCCGGGCAGAATTTTGGCTTTGGGCGTAGAGTTCTGCTTGAGCGATCGCGATCGCCAGTTGGTCGCAAACTGCCTGCAACAATTCCACTTCTTCATCAGTCCAGGATCGAACATAATTATGTTGCATACAAGCAACGACGCCAATCGCACCGCTTCCCGTCTGAATTGGTACGTCGAGTAAAGATTTGTAACCCAAAGACTGAAAGAATTGCCTTTCTACCGGATCGGCTATGGTTTCGATATCATCTACCCGGTAAATTTCCCAGTTTAAGTGCTTTTGTGCCAGCGATCCCGTCACATCAGCGGGATAGTCACCCAGGATGCTGAACAAGTCGTCATTTTTGGCTTCATGCACCACATTCCAAGCGGGGGGGAAGGCGTTGGGAAGATACCAAATAAACAGACAGCGATCGATTTGCAGCAGGGATCGGATCTGTTGCACCGTGGTTGCCAAAATAGTATTGAGGTCAAGAGATTGCCGAATTTGGCTAGAAACGCGGTTGAGCAGTTGTTCCCGTTGGGCTTTTTGTCGCAGTTGCTCTTCACTTCGCCGCAAGGCTTCTTCTGCCAGCTTGCGCTCTGTTATATCATTCACCGTACCGATAATCCGATAGATTCTTCCTTCCTCATCGCGTAATGGCGTGAGATTGGTTAACGCATAGGTATCTACATCGCCGAATGTTACGCACTCTTCATAGGATATTGTCGCACCCGCCTCAAGGCATTTTGTATAACGCTGTCGCACAGATGCTCCTAAGACTGGACCAAATATTTCTTCTGGAGTCTTACCGTACCACTCGTTGCTGCTGAGTCCGCTGATGCGCTCGCCGACAGGGTTGATCCCAATGTAGTGCAATTCTCCATCTTCCCGTACATCTACGACAAAAACTGTCTGTTCCACGCCCTCGTAGATGCTGCGTAAAAACTCTTCTTTTTGCTGCAATGCTTCTTCTGCTAGTTTGCGATCGTGGATGTCGGTGCAGATACCAACCCACTCGCGAACGTTACCATCTTCTGCTAAAACCGGGACAGCACGGACAGAAAAGTAGCGATAGGTGCCGTCTTTGGATCGGATGCGATATTCGGTGTCGTACAAAGTTTTGTTGGTGACAGCCTCAACCCAAACTTTTGCAGTGCGATCGCAATCCTCCGGGTGCAGCGCGCTCAACCAGCGCAAACCCCTCACTTCTTCAACGGTTTGACCTGTATAAGCTCTCCATTCTGGTATATCAATTGTTTGTCCTTGAGGATCTACCACCCAAACAATCTGAGAGGTAGCCGTGACGAGTGAGCGATACCTTTCCTCACTCTGACGTAAAGCTTGTTCTGCTTGTTTGCGATCGCTAATATCTTGAACGTATGACCAAACAAACTTTTCTCCGTCTTTTTCCACAATCAAGCCTGCCGAAACCACGGACACGAGGTGCCCATCTTTGTGAATATACTCTTTTTCATAAGGGCCATACTGCCCTGTTTTTCTCAAACTTACTAACTGCATTTGTTCTTGGTTAACATATTTTTCTGGAGTAATATCCCAGTCCCTCAACTTTAACGTTTCTTCAACCGTTCGACCCATAATAGCCGCGTAAGCCGGATTTATATAAACCAGTTTCCCATCCATACGGCACAAGGCTAAACCAATCGGACACCGATCCAATAAATAACGATTGTGTAATTCTGTTTCTGCTAAAGTTTTTTCTACTAATTTTCGTTCGGCTATTTCTTTTTTTAATCGCTCGATCGTCTGTTTTAATTTCCGGGTTCGCTCTTCTATTTCTATTTCTAATTTTTCATTCGTTTTTGTCAGTGCTTCTTCTGCCAATTTTCTGGCGGTAATATCCCGCACGATCCCAATTAAACCAATAACATTTCCTTGGGGATCGCGGTAGACGCTTTTTGTAGAAAGAAATGTTCGCGTCATGCCTTTTTCAGATGCTACTTCCTCAAGTACCTGAGTTTCCCCCGTCTTCATGATGCGGCGGTCATTCTGCTTTAGTTGACGACCGATTTCTTGAGGAAATATCTCTGTATCATCTTTGCCAATAATTTCTTCAACTGGCTTACCAATCACTTTCGCACCCGCCGCGTTGAGCATCGCGTAACGCCCTTTAAGATCCTTTACAAACAGGGGATCGGGTATTCCTTCAATGACTGCACTCAAGAGGCTGGCGTTTGCTTGCAATTCCTCTTGAGTTTGTTTTAAAGCTAATTCTGCCTGTTTGCGCTCGGTGATGACTTCTGTAAACATGATGATCCCCCCAATTTCACCGGCAATATTGCGCCAAGGGTGGATCTCCCACCTCACCCAATCTGTCGTTCCATCGGCGCGTGGGAATAAATCTTCTTCACTTTTTTCTACCGCCCCAGCTAAACAACGCTGGTGGATTTTTTTCCAACGATCGGGAATTTCTTCAAACACTTCGTAATGCGAACGACCGATGATATTTTGGTTACCCAAATTGTAATCGATTAACCACCTGCGACTAGCTAATATGTAGTGCATCTGCCGATCGAACATCGCGATCGCAACGGGAGTATGTTCCAAAAATAACCTGAATAGCTCTTGATTTGCTCTTGAGTCTATTAGCAACTGCGGGTCTATCTGGGTAAATCGATACATATTTCTTACCTGATTACACTTGCTAACTTAGCTCGCTGCGAGTTGATTTTTAACTAAAAAAATCCTTATTACTTGCCTTTTGCTTTTTTTATCACAAATTTTCTACTTTCATGCTGTTTGTTTAGTTTTATAAACTTTAAGTTTTATGATAATTTTATTTAATTGATTTGGTATTGTATAAAATCTTGCTAAATAAGGGGGTTAAGTTGATATTTATTATAACAATTGTAAAATTGATGACTATGGTATTTTTACGGAAAATAATTTAGAGGTGGTGAATTTGAGGAAAATTGGTAGTAGCAAGAAGGCGATTCGCACCCAAGGGTAGCTTCGCTTCACGCAATTCGCGGTAATCTTGTAGAAATGCGAGACTTCGCATTTGCTATGTCTTTGAACCAGTAAGTTTAACACCTTCGCAGTCGATGACGAACCTTCCTTTAGATCCAGTAAAAAAAGCTACCGCCAGCATCACAAACTCAGTAGAATCATCAAGTTGGTCGAACTTACTGCAACAGCTACTAGACCAACAATCCCTCTCTTGCGACCAAGCATCCGAGCTAATGCAAGGATGGTTAAACGAACAAATTCCCAGAGAACTATCGGGAGCAATTTTAGCCGCACTCCAAGCCAAAGGAGTTTCAGCCGACGAATTGACTGGTATGGCTAAAGTTTTGCAAGCTCAGTCCCTCGCAGGGGAGCAGAGTTGTAGGGGCGGGTTTTACCCAGAATCTGCGACACAAACAGAAAATAACAATAAACCCGCCCCCGTCGAAGGAGCAGAGGAGAGTACCCAATACCCGATTATTGATACTTGCGGTACTGGTGGGGATGGAGCTTCAACGTTTAACATTTCAACTGCGGTGGCTTTTGTAGCCGCAACGGCGGGTATTCCCGTCGCCAAGCACGGTAACCGTTCTGCGTCTAGTCGGGTAGGATCGGCGGATGTATTGGAAGCGTTGGGAGTGAACTTGAGCGCACCTGGGGAGAAAGTGCAAGCCGCGCTAAAGGAAGTAGGGATTACGTTTTTGTTTGCTCCTGGATGGCATCCAGCGCTTAAGGTAGTGGCACCGCTGCGGCGCACTTTGAAGGTGCGAACGGTGTTTAATTTATTGGGGCCGTTGGTGAATCCGTTGCGTCCCACAGGGCAGATTATTGGGGTATGCGATCCCAACCTGCTGTTAACAATTGTTCATGCTTTGCGCCAACTGGGGACGCAACGAGCGATCGTTTTGCACGGACGGGAAAAGCTAGATGAGGCGGGATTGGCAGATCTAACCGATTTGGCAATACTTTCTGAAGGAACGGTGCAGGTAAGTGCGATCGCTCCCCAAGAGTTGGGTTTAACTTTTGCACCCACCTCGGCGCTGCGAGGCGGCGACGTGGTGGAAAATGCCGCAATTCTGCGAAATGTTTTGCAAGGGAAAGCAACCCAGGCACAACAAGATGCGGTAGCATTAAATGCTGCCTTGGCACTGCAAGTTGGTGGCTTGATCCCGATGGGCGATTACCAACAAGCGATCGCTCGCGCTAAAGACATTTTGCACAGCGGGGAAGCTTGGACTAAGTTACAGCAGTTAGTTGAGTTTCTTAAGGGCTAATTGCTAATTGCAAGCTTGCTAATTGCCGTGAAATCATTAGCCATTAGCCATTAGCCATTAGCCATTAGCGCACGTGAAATTCAACTACATTGCTTCTAATCGTGACATCGTAACTGGCAAAGAAGTCTTGTCCTAGCAAACCGATGTCTAGTTGGGGTGCGATCGCAACGGGTACATCCGTCATCACCGCACCCCCTACCGCAATCGAATCGACAAAACCGACATCAAATGCTGCTGCTTTATCGCTCGGTGTCTTGGCTATAACCTTCCCTACTGGTCTTACCCCCAACACAGCTGCCATTTCTGACGTAATTACCACGCCGCTAGCGCCAGTATCCAAAATCATCGGAAATTTTTGCCCGTTGTTAAACGTCACCAAAATCACTGGCGTACCCCCCAGTCGTCCGATAATTGGGGCGCGAAATACCTTTGGAGTCGAGTTTCGGGCTTGACTTTTTCCCAGATTTGGGTTATAGGCTACCACTGGTTCGCTGGGAGGATTGGCTTTGCGATTAGCGGCGGCGAGATTTTTTTGGTATTCTGCTAGCTTGGTTGTGGCGTTCTGCTTATGCTTGCTCCAAGCAGGCACGGCTTTGAGTAGTTTAATCGCTTCGGTCCACCGACTGCTGACGATTTTCCAATCGTCTGTAGAGGAGGCGGCTTTACTGAGACTGGCGGCGCTAGCAGCTTTGTCGAGGGCTAATTCGTAAGTATCGATAGCGCTGGTGGGCAGATTTTTTTTAGCTTGGATCGGTTGGTTTTGCGCTGGGGGGGCGCTTTGAGGCGCAGCGGCAATGGTAGATGGCTGGGGAAGGCTGCTAGAGTTAGTTTTTGGCTGTTCGTTAGTGCAAGCAACGGTGGTAAGTGCCATAACCCCTGATAACAAAACTAGAACCGAACTCTGGCGCGAAAGCTTTTCCATGACGGTAGGTTGTGCAGTTACTTTTAAAGTTTTTTTTAGAGTTTCCCCACACTTATCACTATTTAAACCCACGAGCAAAATATTTAATTCCACAAAGCGTAGAGGCGAGGTAGGAAATGCGATCGCATCATTACACTTGAGCAAGGTTTCATTTTTTCCCCTTAGCGCTCGTGTGATAATGGCATGGATCAAGATCGAAAAAGAGTAATTGAAAGTATGCCCCTTTTTGATGCTCATCCGGCGCTGCTGGTGATGGCAGATGGCACGGCTTATCGGGGCTGGTCGTTTGGCGCGCCCGGAACTACGATTGGGGAAGTCGTGTTTAACACCGGCATGACCGGATATCAGGAAGTATTAACCGATCCCAGCTACTGCGGTCAAATCGTGTTGTTTACCTATCCAGAATTAGGCAATACAGGAGTCAATCTGGAGGACGAAGAATCAGAACGGCCTCAAGTACGGGGTGCGATCGCTCGCAATATCTGTACTCGCCCCAGCAACTGGCGATCGACTCAATCCCTACCCGACTACCTCAAACAGCACCAAATCCCAGGGATTTACGGCATCGATACCCGCGCCCTCACTCGCAAAATTCGTCAATATGGCGCGATGAACGGCGGCATTTCCACCGAAATTCTCGACCCAGTAGAATTGCTTGCCAAAGTCCAAGCCGCCCCCAGCATGGCAGGATTAAACTTAGTCCGGGAAGTCACAACCCAACAGATCTACGAGTGGTCTGAGCCTACCACAACGGTATGGGAATTCAACCCAGAAGCAAAACCAGCAGATGGCGAAACCCTCACCGTCGTCGCCCTTGACTTTGGCGTCAAGCGCAATATCCTGCGCCGCTTAGCAAGTTACGGTTGTCGCGTCGTTGTCGTCCCCGCCCATACCCCGCCAGAGGAAATCCTCAAATATAATCCTGATGGTATCTTTCTCTCTAACGGCCCTGGAGATCCAGCCGCCGTTACCGAAGGGATCGAAACCACCAAAGCCCTTCTACAAAGCCAAAAACCCGTATTTGGCATCTGCATGGGACACCAGATTCTCGGTTTGTCTCTTGGCGCCGATACTTACAAGCTAAAATTCGGTCATCGCGGCTTAAATCAACCTGCCGGTTTGCAAACCAAAGTTGAGATCACCAGCCAAAACCACAGTTTTGCGATCGATCCGGATAGCCTACCCGATGCGGATGTGGAAATTACCCACCTTAACTTGAACGATCGCACCGTCGCAGGCTTGCGTCACAAATCTCTACCCCTGTTCTCAGTACAGTATCACCCAGAAGCCAGCCCCGGCCCCCACGACGCCGACTACCTGTTCGAGCGTTTTGTTCAAACTATGCGGGAAGCAAGACTTGCAGCGGCTGATGTGAATTAAGCATCTTGTGTTCTTGTGTTCTTGTGTTCTTGTGTTCTTGTGCAGGGGAGATGGGGAGATGGGGAGATTCAAATTCCTCTCTACTCACCTGCCGAAGAAGCCCCTTCTGCCGAAGAAGCCCTTCTGCCCCTCTGCACAAGCCGCCCAATTGCTAAATGATCCTTTTGTTGGATGGACAAGAAGGTAGAAAGCTTATATACTGAGAGCCTCGACCTTAAGCACTATGCAGCTAGGAGGGTATTATTCCTGAGCCACTAACCTTGACAGTTAGCCTCAGAGGCACGCGGGAAGTCAAGGAAAAATACCAGTTATTTCGCCTTACAGGCTTATTGGACGCCTTTTCTGAGCCGACTTTCCGGAAGGTGATTGGCAAGTGTGTCGAAGAAGGGCCAAAGCAGGTAGTTTTGGATCTGTCTCAGATAGACTTTGTTGATAGCTCTGGATTGGGCGCTCTGGTGCAGCTAGCCAAGCAGGCTAAAAGTGCAGAGGGGGGTTTACAAATTGTAACCAATCCCCGCGTAACGCAAACTGTCAAGCTCGTGCGCTTGGAACAGTTTCTATCTTTGCAGCCTTCGGTGCAAGCTGCCCTAGACAAAATACAGTAATCGGTTCCCTCGCTATCCTTAAAATAGGTGTAGTGGGGGAATTACTGCTCTCGATATTTTGGGTTAATCGTAAACATAACGCTTGTTCAATCCGACGCTCACAGAAGTTAGCTCCGTAACACAAATTCAGCAGCTTTCGCCTATGGCGTTAGCTTATCTGGGGGATGCAGTTTACGAGCTTTACATACGCAGCCGTTATCTTTTGCCCCCTAAGCGATCGCAAGATTATCACAATCAAGTGGTGGCACAGGTAAGGGCGGAAAGTCAGGCTAAACACCTGCGAAGTCTCACCCCCCACCTCACCCCCGACGAACTGGAAATACTTAGGCGGGGGCGTAACGCCGCAGCTAGCGGGCCCAAGCGACTAGAGCGGGAAATATATCAACAGGCGACAAGCTTAGAAACGTTAATGGGTTACTTGTACATCACCGATCCCCAACGATTAAATCAGCTATTGGCACAACTAGATCTGGATCAAAAACCAGAGCAAGAGCCTTAAATCATTCTCAAGATTGCTGTAATTTTCCGCCGAGTCGAATAAAGTAAAAACCGTAGGGTTGATAAGCAACCCCGAAAATCTCATGACTAATCAAGACCGCAATGCTGATGCTAAGGGCAGGCCAAATCCACGCAAGCCCTTCAAATCGAACGGCAAGCGCCGCATCGTCTCTAGTAAAGACCGCACTAATAAAGACCGCACCCCCGCGCGAACTGCCGCCCCGAGTACCCGTCCCGCTGTTATTAAACCGGCTGTTAAGCAGAGCAAGCCGATTAAAACCACTAGCGCTGCTGAAGAAGTTAAACCGGCTGTTAAGCAGAGCAAGCCCATTGAAACCACTAGCGCTGGCGAAGAAACAGATTTAATCTACGGTCGCCACACGGTTTTGTCGGCGTTGGAGAATGGGCGAAATCTAAACCGCATTTGGATTTTACCCCAGTTGCGTTACGATCCCCGCTTTCATACATTATTACTCGAAGCTAAAGCTAATGGCACGGTAATTGACGAAGTAGATCCCAAACGCTTAGATCAAGTCACCCACCGAGCCAATCACCAAGGCGTAGCGGCGCAAATTGCACCCTATGCATATATAGAACTGGCGGATTTGATTGCACGAGCAAAAGCGGCTTCCGAACAGCCGGTGATAGTTGTCATCGATAGCATTACCGATCCGCACAATCTGGGTGCGATTATTCGCACGGCTGAAGCCTTGGGAGCGCAAGGAATGGCAATCCCGCAACGACGCGCGGTGGGGATCACTTCGACGGTGATGAAAGTTGCTTCTGGAGCTTTAGAAAGTTTTCCAGTGGCGAGGGTTGTCAATCTCAGAGAAGCTCTCCAAGAATTGAAAGCGGCTGGTTTTTGGATATATGGTTTAGCTGTCAATGGCAGTCAATCAATACACGCCGCTCGATTAGAGGGAGCAACGGTTTTGGTGATTGGCTCTGAGGGCGAAGGGCTGAGTCTGCTGACACAACGCTGCTGCGATTTTTTGATTTCGATTCCGCTACAGGGCAAAACACCCAGTCTCAATGCCTCAGTAGCAGCCGGAATGGCTCTGTATGAACTGTTTCGCCAGCGCTGGTCAAATACGTTACAGCTCGAAACCGTGAAAAAGAAAGAAGGTGAAGGCGAAAAACAATACTTGGAAAAAAGAAAGGTAACAGAGTATAAAGAAAAGTAACAAAAAGGCGGAAACCGCGTTGCATAGCTAAACACAAGTAGAAGCCATGAAAGAACAGTTGACCAACATGCTAGAGTTCTTGGGTTTGGCTTGGTGGGTCGAAATAGTCACCCAGAACCCTGGCTGTACCTATTATTTCGGCCCATTTATGAGCTACGAAGAAGCTCTGGATGCTCAAGATGGCTACATCGAAGACTTACAAGGGGAAGGGGCGCAAAGCATCTCGGTGGCGATTAAGCGCTGTAAGCCCACAGAACTGACGATCTTTGATGAAATGGGGGAGATGATTGACTCTCAAGCATCGCCAGCTTATGGGTAATTGCTAATTGCAAGCTTGCTAATTGCTAATTGGTCAGCGATCGCGGGCGGGTGGGCGATAAAATACCCGCCCATACAGAACTGGCTAAAAACAGTGTAGGTTAATCCAACGGTCGATATCTTTTAGCGCCAGATCCGGGATTTCCCACGGGAATAGGTGGGCGGTGTTGGGATAGCACTGGAATTCGCTGTTTTTGAGGTGGCGGGCGGTTTCTAGACTAGACTCAGGGGTGATGTGGCGATCGCACGCGCCTGCAAGTACCAAACTGGGGCATTGTATTTGAGATAAATCTTCCAGGCGATTGTATCCTGCCCTCAAGGCTACCGATAGCGCCCGCGTCGCCTCCGGGGACGTTTGCAGGTAGGCGGACATGGCTTCTTTGGCGAGAAAGCGGTAGGCGGTGGGGGTATGCTGTTGGATGAGGTAGCGGTAGAGCGATCGCTTCCCAAATGTCTCGATATTCCACTTCCACCCCGGTCGCACTTGATTCACAATTGAAGCCAACCCAGTATATAAATTATCCTGCCAGCTAATCGGCGGATGGTTGCCCCAAGGTCGGGCGGCTGTGGCGATTAATATTAATCCCGTCACTCGTTCTGGATGTCGCAGCGCTAATTCGAGGGCGAGAATGCCGCCCAGCGACCATCCCAATACCATAAATTTTTCAATTTGAAAGCGGTCTAGCAGCGCTTCTAAGTCGTTTAAATGGTCTTCCATGTCAAAATTGACCTTTACCCGACTTTGACCGTATCCACGCAGGTCAGGAGCGACGGTTAGAAAGCGTTTAGACAGGTGATTGGTAAAAACGGACATACTGCTACCCGATCCGGGATGACCGTGCAAGCAGAGGATGGGAAAGCCGTTTCCTTGGACGTAGGTGTTGAGGTGCATGGGTGGCGATCGCTTGACAATAGAATCAGGTTTATACAGTAGCCAGAACTACCCTATCTAATCGTTGCGATTATTAGCAGCATAAAACAGTGGAATCGAGTCAATCAATTGCATGTAGGGGAGAACATTGGAGCCAAGTTATATCAGGGAAAGCCAGGAAATCTATAACCTTGCCGAGCCTGAGTACGAACGACACTATTATGATGGGAATACAGGGGGGTTTGTGCTAATCCATCAAGCCCACAACACCACCGCTTCCGAGATATTTATTGCTGAGGTTTTTGCCAGACTTGGTAGGCGAGTAAAGTTATTGAGCGAACAAGCAGCATCGGGTATCAGGACGCCTGATGCTGAGATTAATGGCGAAATCTGGGAGTTCAACGGCGTGTAGCTGTAGCTAAGAAACGCGCCCCTAACGTAGCTTATCATATAAACACTGACGCTAACATTGGAGATATCAATAGAGGACTTACCAGAGCAATGGTTTGGGATACAGAAATGCTTTTGGAAAAAATCGCCTTAGTTTTCAATGATGGAAGCGTGCAGGTTTTGACTAGGGAGGAATTGGACAATGGACAGTATTTTCAGTAGCTTTCAAGCAAGAATAGAATTGGGAATAAAAAACAATATTCCAGTTGAATGCAGATTAATAATGCTGGGGGAAATTATTTATGCAACCGAGCGAGAAGATTTGACTCCCAAGCAAGCACGAGAACTAGAAGCTTTGCTGAAACTAGCGGATATAGTACGCAATTATGCAGCAGTTAGAGAACAGGCAATATTTGGCGAGTTAGTTTAATAAATAAACGCGATCGCGTTACCTAAATTATGCGATCGCGCCCCAAAGTTAGATGCAAAATTAATCTTTACTACCTCGGATTCATGGGAGAACCAAAAACCTGCACCCAGTAATGGCGATATTGAGTATTAGGAGCCGCAACGTAACCAAAACCAATTTCTGTAAAATTAGGATTGAGGATATTACGGCGGTGTCCGGGGCTATTCATCCATTGTTGAATCGTTGCTTGTGGTGTAGCGCCTCCGGCGGCGATGTTTTCACCTACAAAAGAGTAGGAATAGCCGACTTTTTTCACTCGGTCTACCATAGTAGAACCATTTGAACCTGTATGGCTAAAAATGTTATTTCTCGCCATATCTTGGGCGTGAGCTTGGGCGGCTTGTCCCAATTGAGAGGATAATCTTAAAGGTTGTAATCCGGCGCGGCGGCGTTGTTCGTTGGTGAGTTGTAATAATTGGGCGTCAAAGCGACTTTGGGCTAAAATTATGGGTTTATTCGGTGGCGCTGGTGGGGCGTTTGTGGTTTGGGTGGGGGGAGTAGCGTGAAGCGAAGCTATCGCCGGTAGGCGAATCGCTTTCACTGCAAATAAGGAACCGATGAAGGTAACCGCCCCAAATACAATCCGTTTCATGCATTACCTCATAATATTGCTGATAGTAGTTTATTCAATTTTAAGCTTTAAGATTCCGGAAATCATCGCTAACTTAGAAACAGGGTTTCTTTGCGTAATTCTCGATTAAAATGCTGGTGAAAGATTGAATTTGGGGGTGTGCGATCGCATATTCTATATCGACTAACTCAAGTTCGTAGCAGTTGCACTACCGATCAGCCTGGTTGCGCCCTTGGTTCGCTGTTGTAGTAGAGTTATATGATGTTCGTTGAATTGCCCATAATAAAAAAACATCACTCTGTTGTTGCGTAGGGACACGGCATCTGACGATATCTCGGACAAACAGATAACTTTGATCGTGCCGTGTCCCGGCTGCTAATTACCAATTACCAATTACCAATTAAGCTTGAAATCCCACCAGTGGAAGACGTTTTAATCAATCTGTTTCTCTACCCTAAAGAGTAAAGCGAGCAAGTGGAGACGTTTTCGATGCGAATCCTTCTGGTAGAAGACGATCCAAAACAATTGGAACCCTTGTGTGCAGCGCTATCGGGGGCGGGACACATTGTAGATGGTCTGAGTGATAGCGCGATCGCTCAGTGGGCATTATCTCAAAGAGAGTATGACCTGCTGATCTTAGATTGGATGCTACCCCAGATCGGTGGATTGGATCTGTGTCGTCAGTATCGACAAGCAGGCAAAACCGCACCCGTAATGATACTGACAGCAAAAGATACCACCTCTGATAAAGTTGCGGGTTTAGATGCAGGTGCTGATGACTATTTGGTCAAACCCACCGATGTATTTGAATTACTCGCAAGGGTGCGGGCATTGTCCAGGCGATCGCCTGTTTGGCAGGGAGATATGCTGGAACTTGCGGATCTGCAACTGCACAAACCAACCCTGACAGCGAAACGGGAACAAACAACAGTTGAGTTATCTGTGCGCGAGTTTCAGCTGTTAGAATACCTCATGCGCCACCCCCGTCAAATTTTAAGCCGCGATCAGATCGAACAAGCGTTATGGGAATGGGGAAGCGAACCAGAAAGTAACGCCATGACCACGCTTGTAAGGCGACTGCGGCAACGTTTGAAAGCAGTTAATGCAGCAGATTGGATTGAAACAGTTTATGGCATGGGTTATCGAATTAATCCCAAAAATTGAAGATCGAAGATGCCAAGAGGAAATGCACCCAACGAAATGTTCAACCGTAGCCGTCGCAACTTGGCTCGCTGGTTCACTCTTTCAATGGGCAGTATTATAGTTGTTTTTAGCGCGGCAATTTACTACCAGGAAGCAAACGAAAACCTAGAAAATTTAGATCAATTGCTCTACAAAAAAGCTAGGGTAATGGCAGCAAATGTAGAGTATGAACTATATCAAGGTCAAAGTCGCGCCATTCTGGACTCCGTGCCTTTGTTGGGAAATAATCCACCCCCCTTAGATAGTGAGGTCGTCTATGCGCGTTGGTACGATCGAACGGGACAATTGAAACAGTTTTTTGGTGCTGCTGCCCCAGAACAATTAAATCAAACTTGGGAATTTGAAACAATTAAAACTGATAATTATATAGAAGCAAAACCAACCGTTACAGCAGTTTGCAGCCCTATGAGCTACGGCTCTAGTTTGTGTAGCGGCTGCCATTTTTGCTGCCGCTACACAAACAACAGCCAATGTGGCTCTACCTCAATCATTTGCAATCCGTTATATTTGGCTGCGTCAGGTAACCCTGCCAGTTATGCACAATGGAAAAGCGATCGGCTATCTGCAAATAGCAATGCCGATGACTCGCATCCAAGACTCTCTGAGGAGCTTTCTTCTAATATTAATATTGATCGTATTAATTGCTTTAGGAGCTACGAGTATTGCCGGATGGTTTTTGGGGGGATTGGCAATGCGGCCTATTCTTGAAGCATACGAACAACTCCAGCGCTTCACTGCCAATGCTTCCCATGAATTACGCGCTCCTTTGGCGGCAATACTCAGTAACGCTCAAGTTGGGTTAATCGCCCCAATTGACGACAGTGCTGCCAAACATTTGCGCCTGGAAAAGATTGTAGATGTTGCCAAGTCGATGAATATCCTGATTGGAAATCTACTATTTTTGGCACGTAAAACTGGGCGTTTAGCGCCGGAATCTTTCAAAGAAATTGACCTAACCGATCTGCTGGGAGAGTTGGTAGATTGCCAAACTACTACTACTGCTGCTCAACATTTGGATTTCAAAAGCGATCTGCCTTTTGAACCGATTCTGGTAAAGGCAGAACCAGATTTGTTGCGTCAGGCAGTAGGGAATCTGATCGGCAATGCTTGTAAATATACGCCTGCTGGTGGGAAGGTAGAGTTGCGCGTGTTTACATCTTCCCATCAGGCAATTATTCAAGTTGAAGATAACGGTATTGGCATTCCAAA
>DNGJ01000423.1:20929-28604 GCA_003486305.1 Cyanobacteria bacterium UBA11371 | reverse complement strand
AGACGGGAGGTTTTGGGTTAGGGTTAGCGATCGCACAACAAATCATCGCAGCGCATGGCGGTCATCTGAGCGTGCAAAGTGAAGTGGGACAGGGTTCGATTTTTCAGATCTCACTACCTTTGCAGTACTAGATTGTCACTTTCTAGTCACATTTGTTTTTGACCTTAAAGATAGGGAGTTCAATAAACCTCTCCAAAAACTCTTGTGGGATAGGCGTCCCGCCTGTCTTTAAACTTGTCAACCGTTGTTTATGGGAATTTTAGTCATGAATACTCGTTTTTTGCAAGCCACTTTCTCTCTCGCTAGCCTTACTACTGTAATCGTTGCTTGCAGCGGATTCTCAGCACAAGCTCAAACTAGCAAAAATGCTGCGACACCTGCACCCGTTCCGGGTACTACAAGTACTTCTACCACTGGATTGCGGACTCAAGGTCAGGTAGCACAAAATGTGGCGCCCGGTAGAACTACTCGTTCTGGCCCAAGCTACGTCGGCATCGGTGGAAATATCATCGGTTTTGGGGGCGATTCGCCTCTGAGTGAAAGGTCTTTTTCGATTATCAGCAAGATTGGTTTAACTAACAATTTGTCTTTGCGTCCTTCGGCTTTAGTTAGCAGCACTCCTCCGGTTTTTTTAGTGCCGCTGACTGTTGATTTTCCCATCCAGTCAGTTACTCCAGGTGGACAAATTAATCTCGCTCCTTATATCGGTGGGGGAGCTATAGTTACAACCAATGATGGTGCTAAAGCTGGCTTTCTACTGACGGGCGGTGTAGATGTGCCGCTGTCGCCCCAATTTACCGCAAATGCTGCTGCAAATGTCGGTTTTATTGATGGAGCGGAAGTCGGTTTAACAGTGGGCGTTGGTTACAACTTTTAAGCATGAGAGCTAAACGGCACAACTTGAACAGGAAAAGACACTATGGGATGGCGACGAATCTTACTGTTAATAATTACAGGAGCGAGCGTTGCGAGTTTGGGAATTGTTGGATGCACGACTGGGGAACGCAATTTTGAAGCAGAAGCTCAAACTCCTGTTAATTCCTCTCCTATTCAAACACCTGCACCCGCGCTTCCGCCCCAAGAAAGGGAAGCAGATGTTCCCTTTGTCCCAACGCCACAATCAGTTGTGAACGCGATGCTGGAACTAGCAAAAGTCGGGCCAAATGATGTGCTGTACGACCTCGGTAGCGGCGATGGGCGGATTCCAATTACGGCGGTGCAAAAATACGGCGCTCGTCGCGCTACTGGCATCGAAATTAGTCCCCAACTCGTGCAACAAAGTCGAAATAATGCTCAGACTGCGGGAGTGAGTTCGCGGGTTGAATTCCGGCAACAAGACTTGTTTAATACTGACTTGAGCAACGCAACTGTAGTGACGCTTTATTTGCTTCCAGAAGTCAATTTAAGACTGCGACCTAAGTTGTTACAAGAACTCAGACCTGGTACTCGAATTGTCTCCCACAATTACACAATGGGCGATTGGAAACCAGAGCGGGTAGTGCAGATGCAATCAGAGGGCGATCGCGAACATATGCTATATTATTGGGTGGTGCCAGAAAAAGTACCTGAAAATCTGCGATAAACTTGCAATTTCCCATGACCAATTAGCAATTAGCAATTAGCATTTCTTTTCTTTTCTATTACTGGGAGTAACAACATGAAAGGATTGAAAAATAAAAATGCCTTAATTACAGGCGGAAGTTCGGGCATTGGTCAAGCAATAGCTATCCGCCTTGCTCAAGAAGGTTGCAATATTGCGATTAACTATCGCTCAAGTCCGGAAGGGGCGGAAGATACGGAAGAAATGGCGATGCAAAAGGCATGTGGAGATATTGAAAATTGTGGGGTTAAGTCTTTGTTGGTTCAAGGCGATGTCTCTCAAGAAGAAGACATTATCAGAATGGTAAATACGGTAGTTGAGAAATTTGGCAGTTTGGATATTTTGATCAACAATGCCGGAATTCAAACTGAATGCCCATCCCACGAAATTCCCACAGCAGACTTTGACCGGGTGATTGGTGTCAATCTGCGGGGTGCTTATCTATGCGCCCGCGAATCTATCAAACACTTTCTATCCCAAAATATTCCTGGAATTATTATCAATATTTCCAGCGTTCACGAAATTATTCCCAGACCGATGTATGTCAGCTATTCCATCAGTAAAGGCGGGATGGAAAATTTGACTAAAACATTGGCTTTGGAATATGCAGGTAGAGGGATTCGAGTGAATGCGATCGCTCCAGGCGCGACGATTACGCCGATCAATCAAGATTGGGTAGATGACCCCCAAAAGAAAGCCGTTGTAGAAAGTCACATTCCGATGGGGCGGGCTGGTACTTCAGAAGAAATGGCGGCAGCAGTGGCTTTTTTAGCGTCTGATGAAGCGGCTTATATTACCGGACAAACGCTGTTTATCGATGGTGGATTGACGCTTTATGCCGACTTCCGAGAAGCTTGGTCTGCTTGAATGATTATCGCAGTTTGTGATATGATGTCCGGTCGATTACCCACGATCGTCAGCCGGGACACGGCACGATTAACGTCCATTGTTTGTCCGAGATATCTCTGATGCCGTGTCCCTACGCAACGACTTTGTGAGGTTTTTTATTATGGGCAATTCAACGGACATGATATGACTTGGTGGAATACAGCCCTAGTGGCTCTCGTTTGTATAGCGGCTGCCATTTTTGCTGCCACTATACAAACGAACCCCGTCTAAACGGGCTATTAACTTATGAAAAATCAAGTGTATTCTATCAAGTCACAATCCGCTATAGATCGGCGCCAGCCGGGGCGGGTTTAACTTGCATATCTCGTGGTGCCGCTGAATGGGCAGGTATTACCCGCCCCTACAAGGTTAAAAACTATACACAACCGATAAATTATTTAATATCAGGTCTGGTCTTCCCTAGTTCTTCCCGATTGTTGTTTATCTATAGAACTGTAGGTTGATACGCAAGGAGACGATGGAAAAAAGCCGATGATTTTTCAGTCGCAACGTCCCAATGTGGACGGCGGCGATGAGAGTTATAACTAACAAGTTGGATTACTTAAATATCGCTTAACTCCCCAACCCGGTTTCAGGCGAAACCGGGTTTTTTTAACAATACCTTCGCCAAAATCCGACACCCGCGCATGGTGTCGCTATTGCATTCAAAGGCTGCCTCCGCAGCCTGTAAGAATTTCAGCCTGCCTTCGCAGGCTTTGTTTGTGTAGCCACACCCTTTAGGGTGTGGGCGTTTCGGAAAATTGGCGAAGGTATTATTTAAGTAAAACTATTTTTCTGATACTTCCCTAGTTCTTCCCGATTCTGTTTTATCAATCAATTAAGACACTAAAGAGGACAAAGTAATGACTACCGATTCTACAAACACCACTACATCCTTAAATCCCAGCGATATTGTTGGCCTTTGGGGAGTGAGATTCCATAATACAGAACCTTATATTGCTGCTAATCGATGGCAGGTGGTTAACATCACCACCGATGACGGCGTGCAACGATTGGGTTATCCCTACGATCCCCAAGGGGGAGGATTTGACCCAGATCCCAGCACTCCTGGGATTGAATTATGGGATCGTCCCGAAAGCGAGTATACCTATCCGATGGATATAGTTGGAGGTTACACTTTTACAGCGGATGGTAAATATTATTTCTACGGCAAAGTTGAATCGGCAACTAGATCGGCTGGCTATCAATTAGTCGAAGCTATTAGGTCTGGAACCTACACGATTGAAGGCGACATTGTTACCCTGACACCCTATCAGTCTGTTGGCAAGATTTATAACGATCAACAAGACTACTTAAAGGTAGCTGAAGAAGATTTTACTCCGAAGAAGTTGCGGGTGCAGAAAGATCCTAATTTAAATCGTTTGAAAATTATCGACTTAGATGCTCAAGGGCAACCTATTCCAGAGAATCCCGATGGTGGTTATATGGATTATGTTGGTGAGGCTCCTACCAACTTTAACTTGAATGAGGGTATCGCCAAGCAAGGTGTTGGTACGATTCGCGATGATTTGCTGGGTGGTTCTAAAGGCTACGATCTATTACAAGGTAGAGAAGGCAACGATCGCATCGCCGGAAATGGCGGTTTAGATAGCGTTGTCGGTGGGGCGGGAAGCGATCGCTTTTACCTAGAAAACAATGCTGACAGTAAGGACATCATCGCCGATTTCAATCCGAACGAAGACTTCATTTTTGTCCGCGCCGCCGACTTTAATGGATTAGCCCCCAATGCCTTTATCAGTGCCGATCAATTTACCACGGGTACGGGTGCAACTACGGCAAATCAACGTATCATTTACAACCAAAGTACGGGGGAACTTTTCTACGATGCTGATGGTAGCGGCGGTGGAGCGCAAGTACAAATCGCTACTTTGCTATCAAATCCAACATTGGGAGCAGAACGGATTTACGCCTACCAAGATGAAAATGCAGCGCCAAGCAATCCATCCAATCCCAATCCAATTAATCTAAATCCACCTAGCGGCAATCCTACCAATCCTAATACAGGCACGCCCGGAAATGACAGTATGACTGGCGGTACTGGAAATGACAGCATGACTGGTGGTGCTGGAAATGACAGTATGACTGGTGGTATAGGAGACGATCAACTGTTGGGTGGAATCGGAGATGATGGCATTTTTGGCGGTGAAGGAATTGATTTGGTTAACGGTAATCAAGGCAACGACGCGATTAATGGTAACCAAGGTAACGATATCGTTCGAGGTGGTAAAGGCGATGACTTGGTACGCGGTGGTAAAGATAATGACATGGTTTGTGGAGATTTAGGCAACGATAATGTGTTTGGCGACAATGGCGAAGATACCGTTACGGGTGGTGGGGGAAACGATAGCGTGACGGGCGGGACGGGGAGCGATCGCTTCCTCTTCGATACCAATGCTGTCTTTTCTGCCGATGCTGGAATTGATATCCTGACCGATTTTGTTGCGGGTACTGACAAGATTGTTCTCGATCAAACTACATTTACAGCCTTGACAAATAACGCAATTGGTGTATTGCAAGCTTCTAACTTTGCGGTTGTTTCAACTGATGCGAATGCGGCTGTTAGCGGTGCGTTAATTGTGTATAATTCGGCGACGGGTGGGTTGTTTTATAACCAGAATGGTGCAGCAGCAGGTTTTGGTACGGGGGCGCAATTTGCTACATTAACTGGCAATCCTACCCTCTCTGCTACCGATTTTATCGTGCAAGCTTAGCGATCGCTTTGTGTGTTCCCTGTTTTTGTGGCGATCGCGCTCAAGAAACCCGGTTTCTTAAAGAAACCGGGTTTGTGATCTCAAGTTTTTCTTCCCTAGTTCTTCCCGATTGTCTTTTATATATAGAACTATAGAAACTCTAGCCATATCAAGTTTGGGTGCATCGTTATTCCATCGATCGGGGCGAGTTTAGATAAATTGTCTGTTGGTTTGAGAGGTTATTGGTAAAACTCGCCCCTACACCGATGAAAATATACGAGCGCGAATCTACGGCACATGGTACGCTCACCACACCAGTCATAAGCAGGAGATTATTATGTTGACTCAAGTTTTTCCGCAAGTATTAATCGCTAATTCAAGTGTTAATTTAAGGGTTTTAGACCTAGCTAATGCTGCTGTTAATGCAATTACCTTTAACTTTGAGGGAAGCAGGATTAAAGGCAGTTATAAAATAGATTATGCAGTTTATCGATCTTGGATTTTTGAAAATTATCAGCCTTACTACAATCAAAACGGATTGGCTGATTTTACTATCTTTCGTCCGGGAGCGATCGCCGATTTTAAATTGTTCTTGGATGGGGTAGAAATAGACTACACTTCTCATTTAAACATCAGCGAACTTTTTGCCACCAGCATCGATATTATTAACCAACCTGAAGCACACTATGACTATTGGGAAATACAAGTACACAAAGGATACGAAGGGCAGCAACTCTCCTCTGGGGATGAAGCTACAGGGCTATGGGGAAATTTCTCTCTTACTCTAGACAATTATGGAGGCAGCGTCAGCGATTATCTAGCACCGGGCAAGGTTTGTTATGGTGGAGTAGGGCTAAGAGATCCATTGCTAAATCAGTTCTTTGTTGAGGATATTACTCATTATATTTCTGAGGATTTGTCTTAAAGGAATCCTTGGGGTGAAATTGAGGGGAAGCCAAAATCCGGCACCCTTAAGGGTGCCGCTACACAAACAAAAGCTGCCTGCGCGGGCTACAATGATTTCAGATTTTAGCCCGCGCAGGCGGGCTTTGTTTGTGTAGGCGCGACTTCAGTCGTTCAGCATAGGGGGGATAATGAAACCGGATGCGAGTATAAATAGAAGATTTTTCATAGAAACCCAGATGGGTGAGCATCAGCCGTGATAATGTAGTGCGTTCGCGCAGCCTGTGTTCTACTCACGTATCGCGCAGCCTATACGTCAGCATCTATCGCTCCCAATCTGCAATCTCAAATCTCAAATCTAAAATTCTCTGCCTTCCCTAGTTCTTCCCGATTGTGCTTTATCTATGTAATTACAAAGATTGAGGAAAAGGAAAAGAGAATGTTTACTCAAGTTTGGTCAAAAATGTTCGTGTCTGCGGCAAGTACGGCTTTAATGACTTTAGCCATAAGTACGGCGGCTGCTAATGCAATTAGCTTTAACTTTGAGGGAACTAGACTCAGAGGCAGTTACAAAATAGATGATGCAGTTTATAACTCTTGGATCTCTACAGTTTCTAACCCTCAGTACAATGAATACGGCGCGGCTGATTCTACTCTCTATCGTAAAGGCGGGATTACTGACTTTAAACTGTTCTTGGATGGTGTAGAAGTAGACTATTTCTCTAATTTAAACATCAGCGAGCTGTTTGCTTTAAACTGGGATACAATGAACCAGCCTGAATCACACCATGACTATTGGGACGTCCAAATACCAGGAGCTTCACAGGAGCAAAAGAAACGTTTTGGTATCACTATAATGAACAATGCCGAGAACAACTATGGACGCAGTGGACGCGATTGTCTAACTCCTGGTAAGGTTTGTTCTGGCGAAGTTGCGCTGATGGATATCTTGCTCAATCAGAACATTTTTGAGAATATGACTCATTATGTTTCAACAGGGTTATCTCAAAACGATCCTTGGCGTGCCAATCAGCGCAACGGGAATCAGTCTATGTTTGAAAATGTGCAAAGCGGTTTGTGGTTTGATGCTGCTGCTGCTGATGGGTATGAATTTGAAGCTAGCGGGAATTCTTTGTTTACTGAAATTTCGAGTTTGCCGGGTGGTGTCGATCCGAATCAAATGTTGACGGTGACTGTGGGCGATCGCACGCTAGGACAATTCCGCGCTGGTGATAAGATAGACTTTGTTTCTTTAGTCGGAAGCGGGGTTTCTAAATTTAAGGTAACTGGTATTTCTGCCCAAAATGGACAAGCAGTACCGATGAAGTTAGGCTTCAATCAAGAAACGGCTAGTTTCAAAATGAGTTCTGTGTCTGGAGTAGGCAACAAGCCTCCAGTCGATAACAAGCCTCCAGTCGATAACAAGCCTCCAGTGGGTAACGATCCGAAATCGGTTCCCGAACCAACTTCGGTAATAGCATTTTTGTTGGTGGGTGGCGCTTTGATTTTGAAACGTCAACAAACTAACGCCAAATCTGCCTAATGTCAGGACTGATATCATGTCCTTAAGATT
>DNGJ01000423.1:645-20609 GCA_003486305.1 Cyanobacteria bacterium UBA11371 | reverse complement strand
AATTCAACGGACATGATATGACCTCAAGAAACCGGGTGTCTCTGAAAAATCACGCTTGAAAGCTAAAGATCTACACAGAAACCCGGTTTCTAGGATCGCAAAGTGTAGGTAAGCAAGTATTGCACCCAGAACCCCGATTATCGCAGAAGTCGGGGTTCTAGTTTTTGGTCAAACTTCTCCTTGTTCTTCCCTAGTTCTTCCCGATTGTCCTTTATCTATGTAATTAGCAAGATAGAGGAAAAGGAAAAGAGGATGTTTACTCAAGTTTGGTCAAAATTGTTGGTGTCTGCGGCAAGTACGGCTTTAATGACTTTAGCAATAGGTACGGCGGCTGCTAATGCAATTACTTTTACCTTTGAGGGAACCCGCATCAGAGGCAGTTACAAAATAGATGATGCAGTTTATAACTCCTGGCTCTCTCAAGTCTCGAAGCCTCAGCCTATTTTTCCTGAATACAGCGATCTTGAACGGTTCTATCTTGAAGACGCGGTTACTGATTTTAAGCTGTTCTTGGATGGTGTGGAGATAGACTATGGATCTAATTTTGGGAGCAATATTGAGGGAATCAGCTATAAGGATTCTTTTGATTCTGAAAATAACTTATACTCTTGGCACATGGGATTCGATACATACGGAAGAATGGGGCCAAATTTGTTTCTTAATGTCGCGAAGGAAGGAGGTAATGGAGCCGATTGTCTAACTCCTGGCAAAGTTTGCTCTGGTGAAGTAGGAGTTCAATATCCATTCTTTTCTGTTGGTTCTCAGTACTTTAAGGAAAATATGACTCATTATGTTTCAACCGGGTTATCTCAAAACGATCCTTGGCGTGCCAATCAGCGCAACGGGAATCAATCTATCTTTGAAAATGTGCAAAGCGATCTTTGGTTTGATGCTGCTGCTGATGGGTATGAATTTGAAGCATCTGGAGATTCTCTGTTTACTGAAATTTTGAGTTTGCCGGGTGGTGTCGATGCGAATAATCTGTTAACGGTAACTGTTGGCGATCGCACTCTGGGACAATTCCGCGCTGGTGATAAGATAGACTTTGTTTCTTTAGTCGGAAGCGGCGTTTCCAAATTTAAGGTAAGTGGTATTTCTGCCCAAAATGGCAAAGCAGCACCCATGAAGTTAGGCTTCAATCAGGAAACGGCTAGTTTTAAAATGACTTCTTTGTCTGGAGTCGGCACTAATCCGCCTAACAACAATCCTAAATCGGTTCCCGAACCAACTTCGGTAATAGCATTTTTATTGGTAGGTGGTGCTTTGGTTGTCAAACGTCAAATTAGCGCCAAATCTGCCTAAGTTTTAAAGGGTATTAAATTTGGTGCGTGAGCGCCCAGATATCCGGCTTCTTCGAGAAGTCGGATATCTAGTTCTAGAATTTAACCTTTCTCAGGATGGATACTTAATCCTATCAAATGTGATGAAATACGAATTGTGCTGCAAGCAACATCGACGGATTTGGATGCGATCGCAAGATAATTGTGATACAAATCACAATATCTGGTCATTTAGGCTAAGTTACGTTAAATTAAATTATCGCGCTTACCTCAAGCCGCTTTTTTCTTCCCTATTCCTTGCGGTTTTTATTTTATCAATGTAATGAGCAAGATTCATCAAGAGGAGACGAGGATGGTTGGTCAAGTTTGGTCAAATTTGTTAGTGCCTGTTGCCAAAAAAGCCTTGATTACTTTAGACATCGATAAGGTTGCTGCTAGTACCATCACGTTTCACTTTAAAGGAAAGCGCATCAAAGGCAGTTACAAAATAGTTGATGAAATTTATAACTCGTGGTTTTCTGCGGCTGCAAATCCTCACTTTAATGAGTACGGATCTGCCAACGCTGTTATCAGTAGGGTAGGCGCAATAACTGATTTTAAGCTGTTCGTGGATGGGCAGCAGGTAAATTATGCATCTAGTTTAAACATCAGCGAGTTTTTCGCTACGAGTACAGATTTCTCCCATACCCCCGAACACAACCATTACTATTGGGAAATCAGAACCAGAAAAGGATACGAAAAACAGCGACCTTCTGAGGAAGACTATCGCCGCAATAATCTTACAGGTGTATGGGGAAATTTCGTGCTTACTATCGAGAATCAGGGAGGCAGGGTAAAAGATAATTTAGCTAGGGGAAAAGTATGTTCTGCTAAAGTATCGATTTCCGATCCATTCGTTAATATACATTCCGCGCTTAAGGGCAATGTTGTGTTAACCGAGACAGTTAAGCATTATATTAACTGAGAAGGCGACAATGGTAGCAGCACAAAAAAGGTGCTGCCTTCTCCTAAAGTACTTTCTACCCAAATTTTACCGTCGTGTTGTTCTACAATGTGACGGCAAATTGCGAGTCCGAGTCCGGTTCCTCCTTTTTTGCGGGAATCGGAAGCATCGACTTGTTGAAAGCGCTCGAAAATTAGCTGCAATTTGTCGGCGGGAATGCCGCGCCCGGTGTCTTTAACCGAGATTAAAATTGCGTCGTGTGGTTCTTTTTTTGTTAGTTCTGCACCGATCGAGACGGTGTCGCCTGGTTCGGAAAATTTTATGGCGTTGCTGAGTAAGTTGGTGAAAGTTTGTAATAAACGATCTGGATCGGCGTGGAGTTCTATTTCTAGGGGGTGGGCGACCAATTGGATTTGCGATCGCTCTGCCATTGCTTGCATTGCTTCGGTAGCTTCTTTCACAAGTTTGGCGGCGTTGCAGGGGATTTTTCTCATCGCGATCGCTCCCGATTTCATCCGCTCTAAATCCAGAATATCGTTGACTAATCGGATTAATCTTTCGGTGTTGGTAATCCCAATTTTTAACACGTTCTGCCCGCGTTCGTTTAACTTTCCTAACTGTCCGGAACCTAACAAATCTAACGCTCCCATTAAAGAGGTTAAAGGGGTTCGCAGTTCGTGACTGACTAAGGAGATAAATTCGTTTTCTAACCGCTTGCGTTCGGTGATGTCGTTGGCTATTAGCAAGGCGCATTCAACCCCGGCTAAATCGATGTATTCTACGGAGAGCAATAAAATTTTTACTTGTCCCGATTGGGTGCGAAATTCTAACTCTTGATTGTGCAAATAATCTTTTTCTTGTAACTGTTCGATTAGGGTAGCGATCGCTTCTGGGTTTTTCCCTAAGTTTAATTCAGCAAGCGTGTGTCCGATCGCTTGTTCTAGGGAATAACCGCTCATGGTTAAAAAGCTGGGATTGACATCAATAAAACGGGTTTCGGAAAGGGTAGCGATCGCAATCGGATTCGGACTAGAACGAAAGGCTTTGCTAAACTTTTCTTCTGCCCGCTGTCTTTCTTGAATTTCTTGCTGCAATTGGGTATTTTGGGCTTGCAATTGTTTGGTGAGTCGGCGAATTGTTAAATTATTTTCAATTCTGGCTAAAACTTCTTCAACTTGAAACGGTTTGGTGATATAATCTACTCCACCAACTTTAAAAGCTTTAACTTTATCTAAAACATCGCCTAACGCGCTAATAAAAATCACCGGAATTTCGCAGGTGCGCGCATCGGCTTTGAGATGTTGGCAGACTTCATAACCGTTCATTTCGGGCATATTTACATCGAGTAAAATGATATCCGGCGGTGCAGCTATAGCGCCTCTTAATCCGGTAGAACCTTTAGTAACGCTGCGGACTTTGTACCCCTGATCTGTGAGCATGGCGGATAGGAGATTGAGATTTTCAGGAGTATCATCGATGATGAGAATATCTGCTTTGCGGGTAGTGAGTGGCTGACTGGACATAGGATTTAGGTAAAAGGAAATTCATCTATTTCTCAATTGTGCCAAAGATTCTTCCCTAGTTCTTCTCGATTAGTTTTTATTTTGGGAATTACACCAAGTCCCCCGCTTCGTTATCGCATAAAGACGGGGCGGGTTTATTTTACCCACCTGTTAGTGCCAAAAGTTATTGGTAAAACCCGCCCCTACAGGTATAAATCGAATGCAATAAGCCTATTATTTATGTTATGAGGTAGCATCTATAACTTCAATTACCAATTACCCATTACCAATTACCAAATCAAGTATTTCATCAAAACAGAAACGACGAACTAAATCGGTTAAACCTGCGGCTAAATGGGGATGAGTCGCAGGTATTTCTTTGATTAGTTGAAGAATGCGATCGCTATCCACTTCAACTGCTGCTTGGTTTAATTCGGCAATCCACTCTGGCGACATTTCTGCTAAGTCTGAAGCGGCTATCTTTTGCCTTTCTAAATTTGTCTGCTTTTGGGCTTCGATTCGCTCTGATTCTTGGTCATAAATATAACTAACTCCCAAATGTTCTGCTAGCTTATCAAAAATCACTTGCTCGCGAAATGGTTTGCGAACAAAGTCATCACAGCCAACTTCGAGAATCTGCGCTCGTTGTTCTTCAAAAGCACTAGCAGTTAAGGCAATAATTACTGTTTTGGTAATTGGTAATTGGTAATTGGTAATTGGTGATTGATTGCTCTTGAGTTTCGTTTCTATAGCGCGAATTTGGCGCGTTGCTTCGTAACCATCCATTACGGGCATTCTCATATCCATCCAAATTAAATGAGGATGCCATTTTTGCCATTGTTCTATGGCTGTTTGTCCGTTGGCGGCGGTGCGAGTTTCAAAGCCAATAGCGTTCAAAAGTTGGGAAATTAAATCGCTATTTTCTGGGCGATCGTCTACGACTAAAATGCGATAATTTGGTTGATTGGGAGCTAATTTTATTACTCGCCCGTGAACGCCAGTAGGTGCTTGAAGCGTTGGAGTATCGGTGAGGGTAACTTGGATATGAAATCGGAAAATCGATCCTTTTCCGACTGTACTGGTAACCTGGATTTCGCCGCCCATTAAGCTGATAAATTGACGGCTGATAGTTAGTCCTAACCCCGTGCCTTGTTTTGTCTCAATTCCGCTGGATGTTTGCACGAAAGGTTGGAAAAGATTGTCCATTTCTTCTGGTGCAATTCCCCTTCCCGTATCTTCGATTTCAAAAAATAGGGTATAAGCTAGCGGCGATTTTTTGGGATTGTTTGGTCTAGCAGTGGCGCGGAGGGTTATGCTTCCCGTTTGGGTAAATTTAACGGCATTGCTTAATAAATTAAGGATAACTTGGCGCAGTTTACCTTCATCGGTAATAACGTAATGCGGTAAATCGGGAGCCAATTCAAATTGCAGGGATAATTCTTTAGATTGAGCGCGGATTTGAAACATTTCTTGCAAAGTTTGTAACAGCCAATGCAAGTTAACGGGGGCTGAATTTAAAACAATGCGTCCGGCTTCAATTTTGGACATTTCTAAGACATCGTTAATCAAATTCAGCAGGTGTTCGCCGCTGCGATTGATAATAGCTAAAGATTCTAGCTGACGAGGAGTTGCGGCTGGATCTCGTTCCATTAATTGGGTAAAACCGAGAATGGCATTTAAAGGCGTGCGAAGTTCGTGGCTCATATTTGCGAGGAAGATACTTTTAGCGCGATTCGCTGTTTCGGCGGCTTCTTTAGCGACTTTTAAAGCTTCTTCTGCACGCTTGCGATCGCTTATATCCATCGCCGTCAGCGTACACACCCAACTATCTCTTGTTTCATCCCGTTTCGAGGAAAAATTAAACCAAATCCAGTGCAAATTTCCATCGGGATGATTGTAGCGATATTCCCCCTCCCCACTGCGCGAGGCCAAAATTTCATCAAAATATTGTTGTTCCAGTGCTGCCAAATCTTCAGGCACGATTCGAGACAGGAAAGGATTGCTATCTGCGACTAATTCTTCTGGCGTAAATCCCCAAATCTGCAAGCATCCCGCCGAGCAATATTCAAACTCCAGGCGGCGATCGGGATAGACTCGAAAGCGTGCGATCGCAGCTAATGCCGTACTCAAAATTGCCTCAAGTCTAGCTTCAGAAACTCTTAATGCTTCTTCTACTTCTTTACGTTCGGTAATATCTCGCACCACCCAGATGGCAAGCAATTCACCACTAGCATCTAGAAAGGTTGACGCATTGGCAAAAAACCACCTCCAGCTACCATTTTTGTGATGAATGCGGTACTCAACACTTGAGCGCTTTTCATCGCTAGTTATAGCTTGTTGAAATGCTTCCCAAACTATCAACAAATCGTTAGGATGAATGAAGGGTTCAAAGGAGCCACCCTCGATTTCAGCAGGAGTAAACCCCGACATATTGACTACATTCGGGGAAACATAGCGCACCACTCCTGCCAAATTCGTTATGGCAAGAATATCGTTAGCATTTTCAACAATACTGCGGAATTTGAGTTCGCTTTGTTGCAGTGCAAGTTCGATGCGTTTGCGATCGCTTATATCCAAGGCTGAAACTACAACCTGTAAATCACCGCTTTCACCTCGCATTGTAGAAGCATTTAACATCATCCATTTATGACTGCCATCTTTGCAGATAATCCGGTATTCTATCCCTGAAACTTTTTCCCCGGTTTCAATGGCGCGTCTAATTCCTGCCCAACATTTATCGAGATCGTCGGGATAAACGTAAGGTGCAAAAGATTTCCCGATAAATTCTGCGGCGGTATATCCTATTGCATTGAAAACATTAGGAGAAGCATAGCTAATAATCCCTTTTAGGTTGATAATTCCTAATATGTCATTCGTATTTTCAGCAATGGTGCGGAATTTTAATTCGCTTTCTTGTAAAGCAATTTCGGCACGTTTGCGAGCGGTGATATCGGTCGAAATCGTCGTAACAATCCAGCATTTTTGTGCTTCATCCCGCACAGAGGTATACGTGTTATAAATCCAGCGCCAGTTTCCATCTGGATGCAGATATCGCAATTCATAATCAAAAGCAATTTCGTCAAAAATACCCTGAAAAACTTCTTGTGTCATTGTTGTCCAATCTTCTGGATGAATGCGCGATGTTATGAGATATTTATCCGCCATTAATTCGGCGACGGAAAAACCCCAAATCGACATACTGCCGGGAGAATAATAGTCAATTTCCCATCTTCCTTCAGCATATAAGCGATAGTGGGCAATCGAGGCAATAGTAGTTTCGAGAATTGTTTTAAGTCTGGCTTCTGATGCTTTTAAGGCGGCTTCGGTGCGTTGGCGATCGCTTATCTCATCTCCTGACATCTTGTGACTCGTTAAATCGCGAATTACCCACACCGATGAAGCTTCGCTCGCTTTTTTTTGCGCCCAGCGAGGGGATATTTCTAGAAATAAGATGCGATCGCCTTGTTGAAATTCATATTCTGTCGTCTCATCGGGGTAAAATTCGGGGCTAATCGGTTGTCCTGCTTGCTTTAGGGGTAACAAGTCCCAGATTTGGGAACCTGCGATCGCATCCTCTGTGCGTTGCACCAAGCGCTCAAACACACCATTGCACCACTCGACGCGGCGATTTTTGTCTAAACACACAATAGCGTCTGCGATCGCTCCTAACGCCACTTCCATCTGATTCAGTTTAGTTTGGAGTTGATCGACCAAAACTGCCAAATTACCGCTCATTCCCGATTCCTCATCCCCTTTTGCCATTATGCACAGAAACCCGGTTTCTCCGAGAAACCGGGTTTCTTCATTTTAACGATTTGACCTTTTCTTCCCTAGTTCTTCCCGATTGTGTTTTATATCCAGTTAAGCATTACATTGGGACAAGTACCAATCCGGGCGATCCAGTTAAATCAGTGCCAGAACCAACTTCAGTTTTAGCATTTTTGTTGGTTGGTGGCGCGTTGGCGCTCAAGAACAAAAAGAAATCGTTGCCTGTAGCAATATCTGCTAAAAGTGCCTAAAATTTTGGCTCAATTCCAGAAAGAAAAGAGGGGTTTACATACCCGGTTTCTCAATGAAACCGGGTTTTTTATACCAATTTCTCTTGAGGGGGCGGGTTTAATCAGATATCTCGTGGTTCCAATAATTAGTTGGTAAAACCCGCCCCTACAACACAATTAACTGTATAAATCGGATGCTAACGGACACGATGTTACAGCGGATTGCAAGCTCGTCCAGGGAAAGCGTTATCGCGAAATGCGGAAAGCAATCCGCTATATATCATGCCTGTTACCAATGTTTGTGTAACTGCTAATAGCTAATCGTTAATGGCTACTCTCTGGCAGTTGACCATTAGCAAGCTTGCAATTAGCAAGCTCGCAATTCAATTAAAATAACAAGGAGAGTTTTGCTGACGATAAAATAATTCGCGAGATTCTTGTTTGACCCAACCGTTCATCGCCGCTTTTTGCAATTCCATGAACGCGATTAAGTCTTCCGATGGGTATTTAGTTTTGAGCAGCGATCGCAATGTATTTTCAGCCTTGACTGTCAGATAACCTGTCTTTAATGCTTGTTTGACCAATCTTCTAATAGATGCCATAATTCATCTCCCCAATTGATGCACTTTAAGCTGATTTTGTCAAGGTAAATTTTTTCGGTTGCGTGAGGCGATCGCATCGCGCAACCATAGTAAAAACTAAACAAGGGCGTTGCTAATTGCTAATTGCTAATTGCCTATATAGGATTTTTACCGAGCCATTAGCCGCCTTCGAGAGATAACTAGCAACTTGAGTTAAACAGCAGAATGTTGTTTTTGCTTCAGTCGCGAAGTTGCGAAGGTACCAGCAACAGCCAACAATCCTAATATTGTACTAGGTTCTGGAACTTTTTTCCCGGTGTCGTTTCCGCCGTTGTTTGATGAAGCTTGGTAAGTTGCACCCCAAATTTCACTTGTTGTGCCCGTTATATCGCGTAAAAACGAGCCTTGTCCGGTAGAAGTATCGATGGAGATTTGTTTGCGATCGCTTGTATATCCCACCAAATTTCCATTCTCGAAGGTCAAGCCAAACACATCTTTAAAACCAAGATCTCCAAGCACGAGGTAAGTGGAATTGGTTATATCGATCGAATACAAGCGATCGCTTCCATTCATCCCACCTTTAGAAATTGCCAAAAATCGATTATTAGCAGCATCAAATACTAAATCCCCACTACTATTAAAACCTGGTGTGGGAATCCTGGGAGTTGCCGCACCCGTTTGCAAATTGAAGCTGTAGAGCCTGTCACCTTTTGCACCGTAAAGCATATTATTAGCACCAAAGGCGAGCGCGTTCATATTTCCATCGTTAGCCCCACCGAAAAAACCAATGCTCGAATAAACACCTGTATTCAAATCAACTTCGTACAACTCGCTGAAGCTAATTCCGTATAGCTTTCCACTATCAGATATGGCGATATCTGTGAACGCAACATTCCCGCTTGCAACTTGCGTAAATGCACCCGTTGTAGGATCGATTTTGCCGATTTTTCCGTCATTTGTCGATACGAACGTCGCGGCTTGGGCAGCAACCGATGTGCCCAATGCAACTATCGCACCGCCGAGCAGCGATATTGATAGTTTTTTGGCAGTCGCTTTATAATTACTGCTGAGGCCGTGCTGTTGCGGGGATTTACGCATAATTCTAATCACAGCCTGCAACAATTTAGGTATGTTTTCCGAAATCATATCATTCTCTCGTGAAGTAATTTAGGAGGTTTGTGTAGTTCTACGGTTATGAGATTAGGGAAGAATCGGGAAGAAGTAGGGAAGAACCGCAACCTGTAACAAAACGCAACAAAAGGAGGCTCTGCCTCCCAGATCTCGCTCCCCGGGCTTACGCCTGGGAGCGAGTGCCTAGAGGGCTGCTGCCTCTAGTGCCATCAAAACGCAACGGTAGCTGGGGTGTTGAATGAGCGCGAATTTGGCTGTGTTGGTGGAACAGATGCAAGTGGCGTTGGATGCGATCGCGCAAGCCGTCGTTTTCTCCAACGCACACAAGCAAGTGCAGTGGTGCAATGCGTCGTTTGAACAATTAATCGCTCGCCCGCACAGCAGTATCATCGGACACAACTTATTAGACTTGCTACCCCTGGCAAAACCCGTTTCTAGAGACTTGAATCCTAGTAGCAAAGCCATACAGGGAGAGTACGAAATTACCGAGTATGAATTTCAACCGCCAGGAAGAAACCCGATTTCTGTGCTGGAAATTTCTGGTAGCGGCGTCGCGATTGAGAGGGCTAGCCAACGCACCGCAGCCGCATTAAAAGCCAGCGAAGCCAAGTTTCGCGCCATCGTAGAAAATGCCAACGATATCTTTGTCCTGCTCGATCCCGCAACGGGAAAGTTCAGCTACCTTTCGCCTAAAGTTGCAGATTTATTAGGGTATACTCCGGATGAAATGGAGGGTAAATCTTTTGAACCATTCCTTCATCCCGATGACATATCCAAGTGTCAGGAAGTATTCAACCGAGTCATAACAACAGGGGAAAAACAATTAGGAGTAGAACACCGCGTCAGACACAAAAATGGTAGTTGGAGATGGCATCTTTTCAGCGCATCTACTTTACGAGATGATCAGGGAAACTTGCTCATCCTCGCCAGTGGGTGGGATATCACCGAACGCAAATTAGCAGGAGAAGCGTTGCGAGAAAGTGAATTTAAATTCCGCACCATTGTCGAAAACGTTAACGATTTGATGTTTATCGTTTATCCTGATGGGTTAGTATCTTACGTTTCTCCTAATGTTTTTCATGTCATGGGTTACGCTGCGGAGGAACTGGTAGGGAATTATATGCCAGCGGTGCATCCTGATGACGTGCAAAACGCTTTAGATGCTTTCAACCAAGTGTTAATAACAGGTAAAAAATATTCTGGACTTGAGTATCGAGTGCAATATAAAGATGGTACTTGGGCATGGCATATTAGTAACCTTGCTTTATCGCAAGATAGTAATGGGAAAAAAGTAATTGTTGGTGTAGGGCGGGATATAAGCGATCGCAAACAAGCAGAAGAAGCTTTAAAAGCATCGGAAGCGAAACTTAATCTGATTCTCAGCAGCGCCCGTGGTGTTGTTAGTCATTACCGAAATTATCTTGTGCGGGGATGGGAAACCGAATACCACTCGCCGGGATCTGTTGCAGTATGGGGATATACCCCGGAAGAATTAATGGCAGATCACTACTTGTTTCAAGAGCGGATACACCCGGATGACTTGCAAGAAATGTATCGCAATGCCTATGACTGTATTTTTGACGAACGCAATTATGAATGCGAGTATCGCTATTTCCATCCCGATGGAAGTATGCGCTGGATTTCCCTGACTTTGAGTTCAATTCGAGATGATGCGGCAGACTGTTGGAGAACAACGGGAATTTCCATTGATATTACCGATAAGAAACGTGCCGAAGCAGCTTTAATCGCTTCAGAAACCAGACTCACAACAATTCTGAATCGGGCGTTGGCTGCTATCTACCGGATTAGACTTTATGCCGATGGTGAATGGGAATTTGACTATTGTTCTCCAGCCTGTCTTCAGCTTTGGGGCTATGCGCCAGCAGAGATAATTGCTGACAAAAATATTTTCGTATCGCGCATCGTGCCGGAAGATTTTGAAAGAATTTATCAACAAGGCATGGAGGCGATTTTTGCCGGAAAAACTTATGAATGCGAGTATGGATATAATCACCCGGATGGCACATGGCGCTGGCTTGCTTCTTGTATTAGCCCTGAGCGAGACGAAGCGGCAAATTGTTGGATGGCGACGGTAATTTCTACCGATATTACTGCTCGCAAATCTGCCGAAGCTGCTTTAGCTGAAAGCGAGGAACGATATCGTCAAATTATTGAAACAGCACAAGAAGGAATCTGGGAAATTGACGCCGAGGGCATTACTACTTTTGTCAATCCTAAAATGGCTGAATTACTGGGTTATACGGTTTCTGAAACCATCGGTCAGCCAATATTTAATTTTATGGATGAAGAATATATTGCGATCGCATCCCAATATTTAGAACGTCGTCGTCAAGGAATTGAAGAACAACACGATTTTAAATTCCGATGCAAAGATGGCTCTGATTTATGGGCAATTGTCTCTTGCAATCCACTGCAAAACGAGAAAGGAGAGTTTATCGGCGCGTTAGCCACAATCACCGATATTACAGAGCGAATTCAGGCAGAAGAAGCGTTGCGACTTTCTGAAGCGAGATTAAGGGCGCTTTACGAATCGATTAGTTCTGCAATTATATTAGGAAGTCCAAACGGCATTGTTGATTGTAATAGTGCTGCCGAACAATTATTTCGCAGTTCTCGCGCAGAAATGGTAGGAAAGCATGTTTCTGTATTTTCCTCTCCCATCCAGCCAAATGGTGAAGATGCTTATAAACTTGCCAATCAAATGATCGAGTTAGCTTTAAACAAAGGCAATCATACTTTTGAATGGATGCACCGTCGCGCGGATGGGGTGGATTTTCCGGCGCAAGTTTGTTTAACGGCGGTGGAAGTGGGCGCGAACAAATACGTGCAAGCGATTGTGCAAGATTTGAGCGATCGCAAATCAGCAGAAGCCGCTTTAGCACAACGCGCCAGTTTAGCCGCATTTCGCGCCGATGTCGGTAGCGCCCTCGGAATGAGCGATAGTTTATTAGTCATGCTCAATCGCTGTGCAAAAGCCGCCGTCAAACATTTAAATATTACTTGCGCGCGGATTTGGACGCTCAACGCCACAGAAAATATCTTCGAGTTACAAGCAAATGCGGGATGCGATACTCGCCCCAATGCTGCTTACAATCGCATAGCTTTTGACAAATTCTTCCCCGAGCGATCGCCAAAGCTTTCTAGGAATAACGCCATCTTAAAAAATCGAGCCATTGTCAATCCTAATTGGGTGCAGCGCGAGGGAATTGTTGCAGCTGCGAGCTTTCCCCTAATGTTAGAGTCAGAAATATTAGGAATGCTGGTAATTTTTGGCAAATCAGAATTAAACGAATCTACCCTCGAAGCATTGGACTTTGCAGCGAGAGAAATTGCATTAGGAATCAAGCGCAAACAAGCTGAAGCCGCCCTCCAGCGTCGCGCGCAAATTGATAGCTTGCTGAGTAGTATTTCCAGGCAGTTTATTGACTCTGATGCAGAGGCGGCGATTCATTTTACATTAGAAGCGATCGCTAACTTTATCAATGCCGAACGCCTCTGCATTTTTGAGTATACAGAAAACCAAAAACGCTACCGCTTGCTTTACGATTGGTGTGCCGCTGGCATTAAAGTTTTTGGCAATTGCCATCAGAATGCTGAGGCTTCTATTAATGTTTGTTCTTGGTTGAATAACCAAATGCTTAACGGTCGAGTCGTCGCCCTTTCTCATCTTGACGAATTGCCACCAGACGCAACAGAAACCCGCGCTTCTTTTGAAACACAATTGATTCAATCTTGCCTGAATGTCCCGATGATTCACGGCGGTAAAGTCGTCGGTTATATCGGTGCAGATTCAATGCGATTTGCCAAAACTTGGAGTCAAGAAGATATTAATTTAGTCAGATTGGTAGGAGAACTCATCGCCATCGGGCGCGCCAGACATCAAGCCGAATCTGCCTTAAAAGTTGCCAAAGAAACCGCCGAAAATGCCAGCAAAGCTAAGAGTATTTTCTTAGCAAATATGAGCCACGAACTCCGCACGCCGCTAAACGCCATTCTCGGTTTTTCCCAATTAATGGAACGAGATCCCGCCATCACCCCCCGTCAGCGAGAATCCCTGGGAATTATTAACCGCAGCGGCGAACACTTGCTCGCCTTGATCGATGACGTGTTAGAAATGTCCAAAATTGAGGCAGGGCGCATCGTTTTAAATCCGGCTCCGTTTAACTTGCATTATTTATTAGGAACGTTGCAAGAAATGTTTCAGATTCGCACCCAAAGCAAGCAATTATTCCTCGAATTTGATATCGCCCCCGACTTGCCCCAAGTTGTTGTCACCGATGAAGGTAAATTGCGGCAAGTGTTAATTAATTTATTGGGAAATGCGGTTAAATTTACCCAAAATGGCGGCATTACGTTGCGGGCATTTGCTGACAGTTCGCAAACGGTTAACCCTCAACTATTCTTTGAAATAGAAGATACCGGCAAAGGCATTGCCCCCGCAGAAATGGATCGCCTCTTCCAACCTTTTGTGCAAACCGAAAGCGGAATAAAATCAAAAGAAGGGACGGGTTTAGGATTGACAATTAGCAGACAATACGTAGAATTAATGGGAGGAAATATCCATTGCAATAGCATTTTGGGTCAAGGGTCGATTTTCAGTTTTGCTCTTCCAGTCACGTTAGCTAAAGCCGCCGAAATTGTTGCCCAACCTACGACCAAACGGCGAGCGATAAAACTGGCTCCAAATCAACCATTATACCGCATTTTAGTCGTAGATGACCGGCAAGAAAATTGCCAATTACTATTACAATTGCTGGAAACTGTGGGGTTTGAAATCAAGAGTGCGACGAATGGAGAAGAAGCGATCGCAATTTGGCAGCAGTGGCATCCTCATTTAATCTGGATGGACATGCGAATGCCTTTAATGGACGGGTACGAAGCAACGCGCCAAATTCGCGCTATAGAAGCGAAGCTCAAGAGCAATCAATTACCAATTACCAATTACCCATTACCAATTACCAAAACAGCAATCATTGCTTTAACGGCGAGTGCGTTTGAAGAACAACAAGCCAATGTTTTGGCAGCGGGATGCGATGATTTTGTCCGCAAACCTTTTAGAGAAGAAGTGATTTTTGATAAACTAGCTCAATATTTGGGCGTGGAATATATTTACGAACAGCCAGCAGTAGAAAACTCTCTAATTTCAGCTAACAATGGAATCGATCGACTTGATGGTATTGGCGAAATGCCTTCAGAGTGGATCGAACAAGTGTATCAAGCAGCGATCGCAGTTGATGGAGATATGATTTCCCAACTGATCGAGCAAATTCCTCCTACTCACAAAAATTTAGCAAAAGAATTAAGTAAGCTGGTATATAATTTCTGCTTTGATGAAATTATGACACTGATTGAAACTTGTTACGGCTAATGGCTCGCTCGGTAAAAACTAGGGAAGAAATTAGTCATGAGGATTCTACTAATTGAAGACGATGAAGCGCTAGCGGATATGTTGTTCCAGTGTCTGACGAGTCAGCACTACGCTGTAGATATGGCGTCAGACGGACAGATGGGGTGGGAATACGCCCAAGGGACGCCCTACGACCTGATTTTAATCGATGTGGGACTGCCCAAACTCGATGGTATAACCTTATGTAAGCGATTGCGGAGTCAAGGTTGTTCCACTCCTATTTTACTGATGACGGCAACAGATGCGACAAGCGATCGCATTCAAGGATTAGATGCAGGTGCAGACGATTATCTGATCAAACCTTTAAATTTAGACGAATTACAAGCACGAGTGCGTGCGTTATTGCGTCGCGGTAATATTCCCACTACTCCCATTTTGCAAGTAGGCGAATTGCAGCTAGATCCGAGTAGTTGCAAAGTCACGTTTGCGCGAAAACCTCTATCATTAACCCCCAAAGAATATAACCTGCTGGAATTATTTATGCGAAATCCATCGCGGGTTTTCAGTCGCGGAAATATCGTCGAACATTTATGGACTTATGACGATCCGCCCCAAGAAGAAACTGTAAAAGCACATATCAAAGGATTGCGACAAAAGTTAAAAATTGCTGGGGCAGAAAACTGGATTGAAAACGTCTACGGTATTGGATATCGCCTCAATCCCAATATTGACTCCGCGAGCAGAGGACTCCGGGAGCAGAGGACTCCGGGAGCAGAGGACTCCGGGAGAGAGAATATTAATACTGCTGCTGCATCCACCGAGCAAAAATTTAATCAAGCGATGGATAAAATGTGGCAGAAATACGAAGGATTAATGAGGCAACGATTGGAGGTATTGCAACAAGCTGCCACCGCCGTAAAAACCAAAAACCTCTCTCAAGAATTGCGCCAGGAAGCAACAAAAGCCGCGCACAAACTCGCGGGAGTTTTGGGAATGTTCGAGTTGGAAACAGGAACTAAAATCGCAGCAGATATGGAGCGGATTTTGTCAGGCAATGACAACTTGACTTCGACTCAAAAACGTCAGGTGCGATCGCAAATTGAAACCTTATCTAATTTGTTAAACCAAAAACAGCTAGAAGTTGCCCAAAGGAATGACAATAAGATAGGCGAGGCAGAGCCTCTAAGTATTCATTCCCAGGCTGAGCCTGGAAACGAGTTAAATAAAGAAGTTAATACAGTTAGTGTTTTAGTTGTAGATGATGACCCGGCTTTTTTAGGGGCATTACGTCCAATTTTAGAACCTTGGGGTATCCGCATGACTGGATTAGATGAACCCCTACGTTTTTGGGAAGTACTGCCACAGGTTTCGCCAGATTTGCTAATTTTAGATGTAGAAATGCCCCAAGTTAGTGGCGTCGAACTGTGTCAAAATGTTCGCAAAGATGCCAATTGGCAGGAATTGCCAATTTTATTTCTCACCGCTCATCGAGAGTTGGAAACTATTCAACAAGTATTTGCCGTAGGAGCGGATGATTATGTGGTAAAACCTGTTGTTGGAACCGAATTGTTAACCAGAATTACCAATCGTTTAGAACGCAATCGCCTGCTGAAAAATCTGGCAACTAAAGAGCCAATTACTGGATTAAGCAATCAACGAAAATCAAGTCAGAATTTAGAAAATTTAATCGAGCAAGCGGGGAAAAATAACGGGTCGTTTTGTTTGGCGATTTTGGTTGTAAATCGATTGCGCCAAATTAATATTCAATGCGGTCATGCTGTCGGCGATCGCATCCTACAACAATGGGGTAATCTGTTGAAAAAAACCTTCCCCGCTGAAGTTACAGCTTATTGGGGAAACGGAGAATTTGTCCTTGGAATGCCAGGAATGAGTAAACTAGAAGCTGGCGATCGCATCTCGGATCTCTTAACTGCGTTGCGTACCCAAGTGTTTACCGCACCCGATGAAACTCGCTTTCAAGTTGATTTTGGAGTTGCTCTTGCTGAGTACCCCACCGATGGCATAACTCTACAATCCTTGTATCAAATTGCCAGTAGCACTCTACTTTAAGATTATCTATGGTTTCTTCCCGATTTCGATCTATCATGGATGGCGACGGCTATTTAACTGCTGATCGGGATTGAAAATGAGCAAAAACATTTTAATTATTGACGATGAGGAAGATGTGCGGGAAATCGCCCAACTAGGACTGGAAATGGGTGCAGGGTGGAACGTATTGATTGCAAGTTCCGGCGCGGAAGGATTGAACATTGCAGCACAACATCAGCCGGATGCGATTTTGTTAGATATGATGATGCCGGATATGGATGGACGAACGACTTTGCAACATCTCAAAAACAACCCCAAAACACAGGCAATTCCAGTAATTTTGGTAACAGCAAAAGCCCAACAATCAGAGCGAGAAAACTTTGCCAATTTGGACGTTGCTGCTGTTTTCGCCAAACCTTTTCGTCCGTTGCTATTAGCCGAGCAGATCTGCATCGCACTCGGCTGGAGCTAGGTAAATTATCCACTAACAGTTGTTCTGTTTACGCACTTCGGGCAACTTCCACCAAGGAACGTTAGGATATAGGTGATGTTCCTCGTGATAGCCAAAATGATAGCAGGTAATAAACGACCACAAAACGGGAAATGAAGTACTTTCGGCACGATGAGGATTTGTATATCCCCCTTTTGGCTCTTGGTGAGTTAAAAAGGTGCCAAAATAAAACAGTTGCACCGAACTCAAAATCGAAGGAATTATCCAAAATAAAGCCATGTTGGCGATGGGAATCTGGAGCGCGAAATGCAGAATAATGAAGATTAAACCTAACCCCATTAGCCTTGTCCAACTCCAGTAATTTTTCATGAAATACAGATACCAGCTAAAAAAGTCTTTGTGCTTGAGGTCGTGGAAATCTGGATCTTTTTCGCTAGAAGGAAAGCGATGGTGCAAGTGATGCTTTCTCAACAATTCTTTGTAAGAAAATAGTCCATAAACCAATAAGGCTACTGTTCCTACAAAGTTATTAATTCTGGGGTTTTTGGGATAAACCACCCCATGCATAGCATCGTGAGCCGTAATAAATAAACCTGTATATAAAAACGTTTGTAAAACAAAACCAACCCCTAGCCAAATAATAGGAATTTGGTCAAGGTCAAGGTTAAGTAGAAAAATTAGACTCATCGCCCATAAACTAATGATGGTAAGAGCGATCGCTAGCCCTTTAATCGATTCTTCATCCACAGAAATCGAGGTAATTCTGAGTGATTGCACGCCTTTTTACCGCTGTATTACGCTTTGTTACGCCTTCATCTTAACGACCCATTCCACCGCTCCTGTCTATCCAGAGTGTCAAAATGTATCCCTTTCTTAAGAACGATATTTGTGCTAGATAAAATGTAGGCTCGAACACGCTTGGCGAGGGATGCACGTCGATTTAGCTTGTCTTTAATTGCTGAGTTCGTAGGCTACATCGCTAGAGGGATGAAACATCTAAATTTGATCGCAAAAATATTAATAAAAGACGAAAGTTTTAATATGAGTCTGACATGGCAGCAGGAGGAAAATATGGTTGCGATCGCTAAAAAACGTGCTTTTGGAATCTTCCCCAGCCGTAAAGCCGCAGAGACAGCAATAAATGAATTAAAAGCTTCCGGCTTTCCAATGGAGAACGTTTCCGTCATTGCCAAACAAGCCGAAGAAAACGATCAACTCAGCGGTGTGACAATGAGCGATCGCGTCGGCAATCGCGATGTAGATGCCACAGGAGCAATGGGAGACGCCGTCACGAGTGCTACCTGGGGTACTGTTTTAGTCGGTTTGACCAGTTTAGCGCTTCCCGGTATCGGCCCCATCCTAGCCGCCGGTAGCCTCGGCGTAGGATTGCTTACTGGTGTCGCAGGTACGGCGCTGACTGTAGCAAATAGCGGTGGTCTGGTCAAAGCACTGACCGATCTGGGTGTTGGCGAATCGCTTGCGAGTATTTATAGCGATCGCTTGATCCAAGGTTACTATTTAGTCATCGTCGATGGCACCGATGAAGAAATTAATCGTGCTGGAGAAATCTTTAGCCAGCAAGGTATTCAAAATTGGGGCATTTTTGGTTAATTAACGTAAGTTGCTAGTTATAAAATTCGGCCTTGCTAATTGCTAATTGCTAATTGCTAATTGTTAATATAGGATTTTTACTGACATTAGCCGCAAGGCGCGAGATAACCAGCAACTTGGGTTAATTAGCCAGTTGTGTAGGGGCGACGCCGTGGGTTTGATATCATGTCTGTTGAATTGCCCATAATAAAAAAACATCACTCTGTCGTTGCGTAGGGACACGGCATCATAGATATCTCGGATAAACAGATAAGGTTAATGATGCCGTGTCCCGGCTAACGATCCTGGGTAATCGACCGGACATAATATGACCAGCCATCTATGCAATAATTGACTGTTTATCTAAACCTCTTGCCAAAATATTAAACCCGCCAGGAAATAAATTCCAAGGGCTTTTAGCGAAAGTCCGTTTTAACGGACTGGTTTGATTACATTTAGTCGGTTTTAACCGAGTTGTAGAGACGTTACATGTAACGTCTCTACAATCCGGAAATAAATTTCCGGGCGGGATGTAGACTACTGAAGCACAAAAATTTGTGCTTCGTTAGCAGGCAATTCAAGAGTTAACTGATTATCGGTTATTTCGAGAGTGCGATCGCTACCCCACAATTGCCAATTTCCATTGGGAAAATCGCTAATTTGATATGACTCAAAAGATTGGTCAGAGAAATTGGCAACTACAATAACTTGCGATTCTTGTCCATCCGAACGAGCATAAGCTAAAACTTTACCCTCTGGATTTGCATGGATAAAATCAACCTGCGTACTCTTAAGCGCCGAGTTTTGCTTGCGGAAGGCAATTAACCGTTTGTAAAACTCAAACAAATCGCGATTTCGCTCATTTTTGAGCAAATCCCATTCGAGTTTTTTCGGCTGATTTGGTTCTCTGTTCTTGTACTCGCCAAATTCTTGCCCCATCCAAATCATCGGAATTCCAGGCGCGGTCATTAACAGAATCGCTCCCAGTTTAACCCGCTTAAAGGCTTCGTCGTCAAAAATGCCAGCATCGCCTAAACTTCTGATCAGCCTTTCTTGGTCGTGATTGGTAAT
>DNGJ01000423.1:0-436 GCA_003486305.1 Cyanobacteria bacterium UBA11371 | reverse complement strand
CTTTCTTGGTCGTGATTGGTAATATAATTTACCAGCTTGCTAATTCCCTCTGGATATCCTTGGCGCTTCGGATCTAGCACGTTCATCAATTGTTCGAGATCGAAGCTTTCGCCGCAGAGAATCGGCTGTACGAAGTGATAGAAACTATCGTGCCAGCAACCATCCATCGGCCCGTTGGGAGTTACAATGTTAATGTCTTCGGGAACTTGTTCGCCAACGTTGTAGAAAGGTTTTTTCCCTCCACTTGCTGTTTTTGCTTCCTGGGTAATCCAGTGCAAAAATTCCCGATTATCCAATTGTTTTAAGGCGTCGAAGCGAATTCCGTCCAGGTGATATTCGCCTACCCAAAATCTCACCACGTCCCCCATATAATCTTTGGCAGGACAGGTGTTTCGTTTTTCGTCGCAGTATTCGTAGTTAAATTCTGGCCCCCAGT
>DNGJ01000424.1:21876-32003 GCA_003486305.1 Cyanobacteria bacterium UBA11371 | reverse complement strand
ATCTGGCACCGGCTGCATTTAAGGCGATGGGGGCAGAAGTTATCTGCTTGCACTCTAGCCCCGATGGATCTCGCATCAATGTCAATTGCGGTTCTACCCATCTGAATTCCCTCAAAGAAGCTGTCAAGCACCACAAGGCAGATCTGGGGTTAGCTTTTGATGGCGATGCCGACCGGGTGATGGCGGTAGATAGCTGCGGGCGCGTCGTGGATGGAGATTACATCCTTTATTTCTGGGGTCAAAATTTGGCTCAGGCGCAACAGTTGCCGGGAAATTTGATTATTTCTACGGTAATGGCTAACCTGGGTTTTGAACGTGCGTGGCAGAAACTGGGCGGTCAGATGGTGCGAACAGCGGTCGGAGATCAATACGTTCACGCCGCGATGCTGCAATACGGGGCGATGTTGGGCGGCGAACAATCGGGACATATACTCTGCCCGCATTACGGCGTTAGCGGCGATGGATTGCTGACAGCATTGCATTTAGCAGCACTGGTGAAACGCAGCGGCGTGTCTTTAGCCGAACTCGTGGATAATAGCTTCCAGACTTACCCGCAACTGTTAAAGAACGTGCGGGTGGAAGATCGCGAAGTCCGCTTGAATTGGAAAAACTGCGAACCCCTACAGAAAGCGATCGCAGACGCAGAAACCACAATGGGCGACTCTGGTCGCGTTCTGGTACGGGCTTCCGGCACCGAACCCCTGATTCGGGTTATGGTTGAAGCCGTAAGTTTAGAATTAGCCGATAGCTGCGCTGACAATTTAGTGCTAGCCGTCCAGAAATACTTGCTCTAGCTAATAGGCGATCGGTCAAGGCGACGGGCGTCCCGCCCATGCCACAAGCAAAATTAACCTCTTGTGGGGTGGGTGCGACGGGCGTCCCGCCCATGCCACAAGCAAAATTAACCTCTTGTGGGGTGGGCGTCCCGCCCGCCCTTCTATTGCGCCCATACCAGAAGCAAAATTAACCTCTTGTGGGGTGGGCGTCCCGCCCGCCCTTCTATTGCTGCAAGCATCGCACGAGGGGCGGGTTGATCGATATAATTCGCTGACAATTAAACCTTTTGGGTAAAACCCGCCCCTAATACCGAACTCAATATTATAATTTTGCAAAATTGCCGCGCTTAGTATGAAAGACTACGAAAACACGGGCGCGTTTGACCCATATTTGAAAAGAATCTAAATTTAACGTTTTGTTAGCTGTCTAAGTATTGACTCAAGAAAATACTTGTACGCTTCTTGATTGAATTTATTACAGCAAGCTTGACAAAACGTCAAAGCCAGTTTTTTTTCTGGCACTTGCGAAATTGGGGGCATTACACACTTGCATCCACCATCGACTCAAACTAGAACCTGTAGACCGTCACGTTCGGAGCTATCACCCGTGCTTGCTCTAGCTGCAAATTTCGACCCCAATCAAATCAGTACCAAAAGAGAGATTAGTGCCGCAGCCATCAATGTCAGCGGTCGTCAGCGGATGCTGTCACAAAGAACGGCTTTGTTGTCTTTGAGACTGGTATGCAATCAAGATCGAGCCGAGCAGGAAAAATTGCGCCACCAGTTGCTCCTCGATATCGATTTGATGGAAACATCCCACAACGGACTGCTCAACGGCGACGAGAAGATGAAACTATCGGGTCATCTATCAGAGGCGCTCTTGGCGATGTACTTTGAACCCCCCTTCAACTTAGACCGAGAGATCCGCAATTATATCGCCCAAGTCAGAGCTTTGGCGCAGGCATCGACAACAGAGCTAACTCAGGATAATCCCCATCTGCGCTACATTCAGGATGCCGCTTCCACACAATTACTGATAGCTTTAGATGCGGTTGTCAATCAGTATCAAAAAGACAATGAGGCGCAACAGCTAGCCCTTGACATCGATCGCGCTGAACTCTATTGTCAGAGTTGTGCCGCTACTGCTGCTGCTAAAGTACAAGCTGAGAAACTAGAAAAAGCGCTGCAAGAGTTAAAACAAACTCAGGCTCAACTGATTCATAGCGAAAGAATTTCTAGCCTGGGGCAACTTGTCGCCAGTCTCGCCCATGAAATCAACAATCCAGTCAGTTTTGTTCACGGAAATTTGAGTTTTGCCAATACTTACGTTCAACACTTACTTGAACTGGTGCGCGTTTATGACGAGCAATATCCCCAACCTAATCGGGCAATTCAAGAAAAGATAGAAGAGATTGACCTGGAATTTTTGAGTCAAGACTTGCCTCAAGTGCTGTCTTCAATGACCGTTGGAATAGACCGCATTTGTCAGATCGTGCGTAGCTTGCGAAGTTTTTCCCGCATCGACGAAAACGAGATGAAACCAGTTAACCTGCATGACGGGATTGATAGCACTCTGCTGATTTTGCAAAACCGATTCAAAGCCAAAAACAACCGTCCGGGAATTGAAGTTATTAAAGAGTACGGCAATTTGCCCTTGGTGGAATGCTACGCCGGACAAATCAATCAAGTGTTGATGAACGCTATTGCTAATGCAATCGATGCGATTGAAGATCGCATCGATCAAGGCAGTTGCTTTAACCCCAAGATTGAGATCGTTACCGCAGTTGTAGGACAAAGCGCGTTAATTCGGATCGCGGATAATGGCATTGGCATGACAGAAGAGGTGAGATCGCGACTGTTTGACTCATTTTTCACTACCAAACCCCTGGGTAAAGGGACGGGATTGGGTTTGTCGATTTCCTATCAAATTGTGGTCGAGAAACATGGGGGGGCGCTTTGGTGCGAATCAACCCCAGGACAGGGTACGGAATTCAAGATTGAGATTCCCCTGCGCCAAGGCGTAAGGGCACAAACAACATTAGTCAGTACAGCATCACCCTTAGTGTGGGCGGTAAGTGATGAAAATCCCAATATCCTGGACAAGGAGGTCAAAGGAAAAAAATTGCTTTTTTAGCTAATACCAGGCTGGTAAGATGCTGCCCAATTGTCAAACTATGAAAATTTACAAAGTTTAGTGGCGTTTGCCGTGGCAAATTAAATAATCCTTCATGGTAAATGTGTAGCTATGCCTAGCTATGACTCTGTTATACGCAAGCTATATTCGATTTTCAACGACAGCAGACAGTTGGAAGTTTCCCTATTGCAAGATTCGTTGAAGCGGGGCGTAATCCTACGAAAAGTTGTTGATAAAATCTGGAACTCTAAAGATCGCATAAAATTTGGCAGCAGCGATATTTTACAAACGGTGGTGGATGAAATTGCCACGCTATTGCATCTAGATTATTGTTGTTTTTTGTGGTATTTTCAGAGTAAGAAACAGGTGCAATTAGTCTGCGATCGCATCACGGGTAATCAACAGCCTTTACAAAAAGGATATTATCCGGTAGAAATGTTTCTAAGGGATGGAGTAGCGATCGCCAAAGGTGAATTGATAATTAACAGCGGAACTGGTGTCAGTTCCGTGTTGAGGAACGCGACTAAATGGCTGTCTCGCTTATCAATTGCCAGAGGCAAAACCGAGCTTGAAGGGGTGCAAGGTAAGCTAGAACCAATAGAAGCCAATGCGAACCTATTGGTTCCAGTGCGGATAGAGAAACCTGGGGAAGCAACATCTTCAGATGGGGGTATAGGAATAATTGCTTGCTGGTGCGAGCAAACTCGGAATTGGGATCAAGCTGAAATTGAATTAGTGCAGTTAATCGCTCAACAGATGGAAATCGCTATTCGTCAAACAAAAGTAGAAGAACAAACCCAGAAAATTCTCGCCAGAGAGCAACTGGTGAACCAGATTACCAGCCAAACGCGGCAGAGTTTCGATTTGCAAACGATATTAACCTTCGCGATCGCGCAACTGTTAGAAGCGTTGGGAGTAGACCGCTGTCTGGTGCATATGGTAGAAGATCCAGGGGATTCAAAAACGTATCGGCAACAATCCGTTGCTTGCTGCGAAACGATGCATCGCCTTGCGTACCACCACCAGCACTTATACGAAGTTTGTCGAGAACCTTTTCCACCTTCGATCGAGGATTTCCATCCCTACGGCCCGATTACCAAATGGGTGATGCAAAATCGTCACATGGTGGCGATTCCAGATATAGCCGCTGACTCTCGGATTGGTCCGGATAACGAAGAATACCAAAAAGCACAGATCAAATCTTCGCTTGTCGTACCAGTACAGACGAAAGATAAACTGCACGCAATTTTATATTTAAACCAGTGTTCCCACATACGCAACTGGTCAAAAAGCGACCGAGAATTAGCCCAAGCAGTAGCAAATCAATTGGCGATTTCGATCCAACAAGCTTGTTTGTTTGCCAAAACTCGCGCTTCAATGGAACGAGAATCCCTGCTGCGGCTGATTGGGGATCAAATTCGCAGTACTTTAGAGTTAAAAACAATTTTACAAACCGCCGTGCGGGAGGTGAGAGAATTTCTCGATACGGATCGGGCGGTAATATACCAGTTCGATTCAGATTGGGGAGGGAAAGTCGTTGTCGAAGAAGTAATGGGAAATTGGCGGTCAATTGTAGACCGGGGAAGTCACACGAGCTGCGACGCTAATGCCCAACATGGTCAATCGCCGCGATCGCTCGTCACAGATAATTGTATTCTCAAAGAATATATCGATCTGTACCAAAAGGGCAGAGTACGGATCGTGAACGATGTGGCGACAGAGAACTTCACCAATTGCTATGCGGCGTTATTGCGGCGGATGCAAGTGCAAGCCAGCATCGTCGTACCGATTTTAATTGGGGAGAAACTTTGGGGATTGCTAATCGTCCACGAGTGTCGGGGGAAGAGAGTTTGGCAGCCGCCAGAGGTAGAATTGCTGCAACAGGTGGCAATGCAGTTAGCGATCGCCATTCAACAAGCCGAACTTTACCAGCAAGCGCGTACCGCTGCAAGGGTGGCGCAAAATAAAGCAGAAGCCTTAGAACAAGCTACAGCTGCACTCAAAAAAGCCAATCAAATTTTAGAAAGCGAGATAAGCGATCGCAAACAAGCACAAGCAGAACTGCGCCAGAAAAACAAAATCGTCAAATTACTCCAAGCAGTAACTGCTGCTGCTAACGAAGCCACTAATAGCGAAGCCGCCCTACAAATATGTCTCCAACGCATCTGCCATCATACTGGGTGGCCCGTCGGACATGTTTATATTCCCACAGAAACGGGTGAATTAATCCCGACAAAACTTTGGAACATCAAAGATCCAGAACGCTTTGAGACATTCCGCAAAATCACCGAAGCCACCCCCCTCGCCCCAGGAAATGGATTACCCGGTCGGGTTTTCAGCAGCAAACAACCGCAATGGATCGTCGATGTCAACGCGGTGGAACAAGACAGTTATTTTCCCAGAGTGAAACTCTCAGGAGAACTAGGAGTAAAAGCTGGCTTTGCTTTCCCAGTGTTAGTAGGCACAGAAGTAGTAGCGGTTGTGGAATTTTTCTCATCCGATGCGATAGAACCTGACGAACAATTGTTAGAAATTGTCGCCAACATTGGCACTCAACTTGGGCGAGTTATTGAACGGGAACGAGCAGAAAAAGCCCTGCGCCAATCCGAAGCAAGAGCCGTAGAACAAGCCCAAAAACTAGAGCAAGCTTTGCATAAACTCAAGCAAACCCAAACCCAACTAATTCAAACCGAAAAAATGTCTTCTTTGGGTCAATTGGTTGCTGGTGTTGCTCACGAAATTAACAACCCCGTCAACTTTATCCACGGTAACCTAGCCTTTGCGGAAAAATATACGCAAGACTTGTTAGAATTAGTGGAACTTTATCAAAAGTACTATCCCAAACCAGCTGGTGAAATTCAGCAGCGGATCGCCGCAATTGACCTTGAATTTCTCATGGAGGATTTGTCCAAAATATTATCCTCAATGCAACTAGGAACCGAGCGCATCCGCCAGATTGTATTGAGCTTGCGGAATTTTTCGCGCCTTGACCAAGCGCAAACCAAATCGGTTGATATTCATGAAGGAATCGATAACACGCTGTTAATTTTGCAACATCGGTTGCGTCCCCAAGGGAAAGTTAAGGGAGAAACCGAACATCCTGGTATTGCCATAATTAAAGAGTATGGGGATTTACCGCGAGTAGAGTGCTACCCAGGTCAGCTTAATCAAGTATTTATGAATATTCTGTGCAATGGAATCGATGCACTTTTTGAGGTCATGGGTGATGACAGCTGTCCTCACCCAAGTATTCGGATCAAGACCGACCTCCAAGGAGAAAGCGTCTTGATTCGGATTGGGGATAATGGAACTGGAATTCCGGAGGAAGCTAAATCCCGGCTGTTTGACCCGTTTTTCACCACCAAACCCGTGGGTAAGGGGACGGGACTGGGTTTGTCAATTTCCTATCAAATTGTGGTCGAGAAACATGGGGGAGCGCTTTGGTGCGAATCGACTCTAGGACAGGGAACCGAGTTTTGGATTAAAATACCAGTGCAGCAAAACCGGGAAAAAACGGTATAAAACGACTCAGTAAAAACTATTAGCTAGCTAAAATTTCAGTGATTATTCGGTTGTTAAAATCAACCGAATAAATTAAATTGGACTAGAGAATATACGTTTGATAGCTTGATTAAATCTTTAATAAATTAGCCAAAATATGGGCAAAAATTTTATATAAATATAAAAATATTGGGATAGAAAAGAAGAGCTAAAATAATTAGGAAAAGGTTAAAAAGCTGTTTGAATAATGGGAAATAACCGTAGATATTCAATAGCAGACTAAGAAAATGATAGAGGATTTTTGGGTAAGAGTGGCATTAGTACAATCGGGTTTGTGGTTAAATGTAGCGATCGGCCTGATCGGAGTATTGATTGGCCTGTGTATCTTAGCTCCAACCTCGAAGCTGCTCAAAAAATGGGTGCAGTCAAAACCCGTTGGCGCTCGATGGGACAAGTTGCTACCAACTACTAATGAGAAGCAAAAACCAGGAGGGTTAGAAATCAAATATGAGGAGTGTACTGGGGAGTTAAAGATAGCTAACGAGCAATTACAACGGGAAATAGCAGAGAGGCAAAAGGCGGAAGTAGAATTAGAGCGATCGCTTGCCTTATTGCTGGGAACTCTCGAATCAACGGGGGATGGTATATTAGCCACTAAAAACGGCGAAACCATCGTCACATTTAATCGTCGGTTCGTCGAAATGTTCGACATTCCCGAAGCAGCGATCGAGACGCGATCGCTAACAGCAGTACAGCCATTGATGTTAGAACAATTCAAAGATCCCGAACAATACCTTTGTCAAGCTAAAGACTTGGTAGCAGAACCAGATGCAGAAGCATACGGTGTATTTGCTCTCAAAGATGGCAGAATTTTCGAGCGCTATTCCCTCCCCCAGCGATTAGGAGAAAAAATCGTTGGCAGAGTTTGTAGCTTTCGGGATATTAGCCATATTTGGCGAATTGAGCATCAATTACTCGAAGCGACTGCGGAACTACAAGCAATATTTGGAGCGTTTCCCGACTTATATTTTCGCCTCGATGCAAGCGGCAGGATTATAGATTATCAAGCAGGGCGAGAATCGCAAGCTTTTCTGCCAGCGGGACAATTGCTGGATGGCTTTTTGCAAGATGTTTTTCCACCGGGCGTAGCCGAGCGGTTTCTGGATGCGATCGCCAAGGTTCTGAAGACACAATCTTTAGTGGCGATTGAATATTCCCTGACAATTCAAAACGTCGAAAAAACCTTTGAAGGGCGGTTTGTACCGTTCCAGAAAACCCAAGTTATCCTAATAGTGCGCGATATTACCACGCGCAAGCGAGCCGAAAAAACATTACGCAACAGCGAAAAACGCCTTCGCAAACAAAACCGAGCATTGGCATCTTTAGCAAAAAGTCAAACATTGAATCACGGTAGTCTCAGCGCTGCTGTGGAAGAAATTACAGCAGTTGCTGCTAGTATTTTAGAAGTTGAGCGTGCCGGGGTGTGGTTATATAACGAAGATTGCTCCCAGTTGCGCCGCCTTAATTTGTACGATCGAAATAATGGTCATAATGCAGAAACAATTGAGATAGCAGCAAGCGATTATACCGCCTATTTTGCAGCATTGGCACAAGAGCGAACAATTGCCGCCTATGATGTTAGTACCGATCCTAGAATGCAAGAATATTGCCGTTCCAATCTAGGGGTAATGGGCATAAATTCCTTATTAACTGCACCGATTTGGTTGCAAGGAAAAATGGTAGGGATTGTGTGTCACGAACATCTGGGAAGTAAGCGCAAGTGGGGAATGGAAGAACAGAATTTTGCCGCTGCGATCGCGGATCTAGTATCCTTGGCGCTAGAAGCTTCTGAACGGCAAAGATCGGAAGAAATGATTCGCTATCAAGCAAGCTACGACCTGTTAACTGGATTGCCTAATAAAATGCTGTTTAACGAGCGACTGTCGCAAGCACTAACAGATGTAGCTAGCAGTCAAAGCATGTTAGGAGTAATGTTTTTAGACTTGGATCGTTTCAAACAGATCAACGATACCTTGGGTCATTTGATTGGCGATCGCTTGTTGCAAAGCGTTACTAAACGTTTAGTTAAATGCTTGCGGGAAGAAGACACAATTGCTCGTTGGGGGGGCGATGAATTCACAGTTTTACTACCCCAAATTAACTGTAAAGAAGATGCCGCCAAAATTGCCGCAAGAATTTTAGAAGCACTCAAACCAGATCTAGAGATAGAGGGGCATCACCTTCATATCAGCAGCAGCATCGGCATCGCCATCTATCCTTTTGACGGTACAGATAGCGACACGCTGTTAAAGAATGCGGATGCTGCACTTTACCGCGCTAAAGAACAGAACCGGAATAACTATCAGTTCTATAACTCAGTTATGACTTCTAAAGCTTCTGAATTATTGACTGTAGAACATAGCCTACACGAAGCTTTAGAACAACAACAATTTGTGGTTCACTACCAACCTCAAATTAATACAGCCGCTGGAAAAATTACCCACATGGAAGCTTTGGTGCGTTGGGAACATCCGCAACAGGGATTTATGTCTCCCGAAACATTTATCCCGGTGGCTGAAGAAAACGGATTGATTGTACCCATCGGCGAATTGGTGCTAAAAACTGCCTGCGCTCAAAATAAAGCTTGGCAAAATGCCGGTTTGCCGCCGATATCCGTAGCAGTTAACCTTTCGGCTCGACAATTTCAGCAACCTAATTTGGTAGATATGGTCGGACGAGTTTTGTCAGAAACAAGTCTAGAACCAAAGTTTTTAGAATTGGAAATTACTGAATCTGTTGCGATGAAAAATGTGGAATACACCAGGGCAATTCTTTGGGAATTGCATCAAATGGGAGTCCGCATTGCACTAGATGATTTTGGCACGGGATATTCTTCGCTCTCGTATCTGAAAAAGTTGCCGCTGCACAAGCTAAAAATAGACAAATCCTTTGTGTTCGACCTGACAAACGATGCTAATGATGCGGCTATTATTGCGGCGATAGTGGCTTTAGGCAAGGTACTAAATCTCAAGGTAGTTGCAGAAGGAGTCGAAACAGTAGAACACAAAGAGTTATTGCGGAGTCTCCGCTGCAAATACATGCAGGGGTACTTCTTTAGTCGTCCTCTTTCCGCCGATGATGCTGCTCACCTTTTGCAAAACTCTGAGTGGATCAAGGTGAAAACTTCGGGGTGGATTGGTGTGTCTAAACTTTGTTTTAGTTCTCCTTGATCTGTAAATGGCAAGCTTGCTAATTGCTAAGGAATTATATCATGTCCGTTAGTATCGGAATTCTATAGTTAATTGTGTTTAGGGTGTGGGTTTTACCAACCATGCAAGTGGAACCGCGAGATATCTTTTTAAACCCGCAGAGCGTGCGATGCCGATGCAACCGGACATGATATTATATCAAATCCGGTTGCATCGGTAGCCTAAGCCCTTGCGGGTTTATTTAACTTTTGCGCTGCTAACAAATATCTCTCGTAAAACCCGCCCCTACTATACACTACCATTGCTTAAGGACATGATATTACGCAAAAAAACAAAGGTGATAAGAAAAATCTTGGGTTTGGAGTCGCGAGATTGACGCTTCAAACCGGGTTTTTGACCCCTGCTAATTGTTCGTGGTCTTTTTGCGATTAGCAAGCTTGCGATTAGCCAATATAGCGGATTGCAGTCGCATGAGGTACACCTTGGTTTGTGTAGCGGCAGCCTTAA
>DNGJ01000424.1:5759-21648 GCA_003486305.1 Cyanobacteria bacterium UBA11371 | reverse complement strand
GCTACACAAAAGGCGCCAAAAGGTGTACCTCACTCACTTGCAATCTGCTGTATTACAATTTAAAATTTGTAGCTTCTATGTCGGCTTCGGCTTGGTGGGCGATCGCTCGCAATTTATCCACCATTTCTGGGTCAACTTTTTGCCACAAACCCCGCTGGTGTGCTTCCAACAAACGCTCCGCCATATCTCGCAATGCCCAAGGATTTTTCTCTTGAATAAATGCCTGTACATCTGGAGCAAATAAATATGCTTCTGCAACTCCTTCATACATAAAATCTTCTACGCAGTTAGCCGTTGCATCGTAGGCAAATAAATAATCTACCGTTGCTGCGATTTCAAACGCACCTTTGTAACCGTGGCGCATCGCTCCTGCAATCCATTTAGGATTAACGACGCGCGAACGATACACGCGGGCAATTTCTTCTTTTAACTGCCGAACTTTGGGATTACTCGGCATAGAATTATCGCCGAAATAGGTTTGAGGATTTTTGCCGGTTAATGCGCGCACCGATGCGGTTAAACCGCCTTGAAACTGATAGTAATCATCCGAATCTAGTAAGTCGTGTTCCCGATTATCTTGATTGTGCAATACTATTTCCATTTGGCGCAGTCGCTGCTCAAAAGCTTCGGGTGCGGCGCTGGGTAATGGGTAATTGGTAATTGGTAATTGGTTTTGTTTACCCTCATTCCCTGGCTCCGCCTGGGAATGGGATGACCTATTACCAAATCCCGATGTATAAGCGTAACAACTCCAGTTAATATAGGCACGAGCTAAGTCTTGTTCGTCTGTCCAATTTTGGGATTCGATTAAACCTTGCAATCCAGCACCGTAAGCACCAGGTTTTGAGCCAAAAATACGATATTGCGATCGCACTAATGCCTGTTCTTCCCCCACCCCAGCACCTATCCACATCTCGGTTTCCTGGCGCACAGCAGCCGCCAAAGGATTGCTATCCGCCGTCTCATCCAGCGCCGCCACGGCTGCAACTGCTCGATCGAATAAATCGATTAAATTCGGGAAGGCATCCCGGAAAAAGCCGGAAATTCGCAACGTCACATCTACGCGCGGACGCCCCAAAATCGATACTGGCAATATTTCAAAATCTACCACCCGCCGCGACGGCCCATCCCATACCGGCTGGACGCCGATTAACGCCAATGCTTCTGCAATGTCGTCGCCGCCAGTCCGCATCGTGGATGTTCCCCATACGGATAAGCCAAGTGCTTTTGGATACTCCCCATTATCCTGGGCGTAGCGTTCGATTAACGCTTCTGCTGCCTTTCTTCCTAAATCCCAAGCGGTTTCGGTGGGAATTCCCCTGATATCAACAGAGTAAAAATTGCGACCAGTGGGTAAAACCTCCGGGCGTCCCCGCGTGGGTGCGCCAGAGGGGGCGGGGGGGACGAAGCGCCCATCGAGTCCGCGCAACAAGTTGATAATTTCTCGATCGGTTTGTTGCAATGCGGGGAGGAGGTGGGAGCGTATCCAGTCTAGTTCGCGTTGGGTGGCGTTTAAAGATGGGGGTGTGCTGGTGTGCTGGAAGCGGTCAGATATTAGTTGTTCGACTAATTTAGCTGCATGTTCTTCCAGAAGTTCAACAACATCGCCGATGGTGCGACATTTTTTAGTAAATGGTACTGCTATAAGCGAGGCGGAGCCTCTGGGATCTCGTTCCCAGGCTGAGCCTCTTAACGAGTTAATGACTGCTGACATATCAGCGGTAAGGGGGTCAATATCTATACCGAAATCTTTAGCTAAGGCGCGAGTTAAGCCGAGACGACCTACTCCGGGATGACGAGCGATCGCAACTATCAAATCCCGCAGTTGTCGTCCTTGGGGACATTGCCCAAAAATATGCAATCCATCGCGGATTTGGGCTTCTTTTAATTCGCAAAGATAGCCGTCAAGTTGGGTAATTGGTAATTGGTTTTCTTGGGGATTAGCGATTTGCAAGTCTTGATGTAAGTTTTCTTTGGCTACTAGCTGGGTGATGCGCGTTCTGATTGCTGGAAGCCTGGAGGGGTCTAAACTTTGTGCTTCGTAATATTCATCAATTAAACTTTCCAATTGTTGCAGCGGGCCGTATAATTCTGCCCTGGTCATCGGTGGGGTGAGGTGATCGATAATAACCGCTTGGGCGCGACGTTTGGCGGCTGAACCTTCGCCTGGGTCGTTGACAATAAATGGGTAGAGGTGGGGCAAAGCGCCCAAGGCGATTTCGGGATAACATTTATTCGATAGGGCGACACTTTTACCCGGTAGCCATTCTAAATTGCCGTGCTTGCCGATATGAGCGATCGCATGACAGCCAAAATGTTTTCGCACCCAATAATAAAAGCCTAAATAATGATGGGGCGGTTCTAAATCCGGGGCGTGGTAGTTTAAACTCGGGTCGAGATCGTAACCCCGACTCGGTTGAATTCCGACAAAAATATTGCCTAGTTGAATGCCGGGAATGGGTAATTGGTAATTGGTAATTGGTGATTGGTTTTCTTCTCTATTACCCTCGTTAAGAGGCTCCGCCTGGGAATCGAATGACCCATTACCGATTTCCCAGCGATCGCATATTTCTTTCTGCACCTCAACTGGCAAGGTAGCAAAATACTCTTGATATTCCTTTAAAGATAACTGCTGCATTGCGGGTCGCAATTGTTGTCCTTCCGGGTCATTGGTCACCCCAGCGGTTAAACGTTGCATCAGTTCATCACTCGTAGCTGGTATATTTTCCACCCAGTATCCAGCTTGTTGCAGCGCCTTGAGAATTTCTACACAACTTGCAGGGGTATCGAGTCCCACACCATTCGCGAGTCTGCCATCGCGACAGGGATAATTTGCCAAAATTAGAGCAATTCGGCGCTTTTGGGGGGGAGTTTGCCGCAGTCGCACCCAGTTAGCCGCTAAATCGGCGACAAACTCTATCCGGTCTAACTGAGGCTGATAAATTACTACATCCGTCTCTAACTGAGAATTTTGGGTTTGTACCGCTTTAAAAGAAACTGCACGGGTGATGATTCGCCCATCTACCTCTGGTAGCGCCACATTCATCGCCATATCGCGGGGTGAAAGCCCCTGAAACTGGGCTGACCACTGTTCTACAGTGCCGCCGCTGAAGATAACTTGCAAAACTGGAACATCAAGATTGTCGATTGTGCCTCGTTCAGAGGGCTTTCCCTGGGAATGCAAAACGGGGGGTAGGGGCACAGCATCAGTCATTTTTGCCGCCAAATCAGAGGTTTGCGCCCAATGGGAAATCCTTGTAAAATCTGAAACCGAAAAACTGGTGGTGTTGAGTATCAGTTGAACGGGTTCTGTTTTAGGCGGCTGGAAATATTGAGATAATTCTGCTTGTACATCCGGGTCGCGCAAGGAAGAGACAAATACCGGCACGGGTTCTAATTTTCGTGCCGCTAAAGCTTGACAAAGTGCATCAATTGGGCGTGTATTTCCCGCCAAGTAATGCGCCCGATAAAACAGAATACCGACCTTGTTTGCGATCGCCGCCTCATTCACCGGGGCGGGTTTAGTTACATTGTAATTTTGTGTTGTCTGGTTATCGGTCAAACCCACACCGTAATTGCACCCGGAGTCACCTGCTCTTGGAGTCCTCTGCCACAAATAAAGCCCCAGGCGCGCCACTTCTTGGGGTGGGGGTGGGTTGTAAGAGTGTCCCAGGCAGATATCGGCGACAAATTTCAGGGCGTTGACGCAATTTTCGATGCCGCCTTCGGTGAAGTAGCGCCATACCTGGTTGACCTTTGATAGAGAAACCGTGGAAAGATCGAGTAAATCGGGGTCGGGGCGATCGTCTCCGGGGAGTACAATCAGTGCCGCGCCGGTTTGCCGTACCGTTTCCTGTACGATTTCCAATCCATAAGACCAGTAAGCGCGTCCCCCCAATAGGCGCAGGATAATAACCCGTGCGGATGTCAGAACAAGTTCTGCATAGGTATCGATGGTTAGCTGTTGCTGCAACTGCAATAGATTGACCACCCGCAACGCTCCAAAGTCATCGGGTAGCTGGGTGACAGCCGCCGCGAGGGTTTGAATATCGGTGTCGGCAGCAGTCAGAATGACTATAGGAGCAGGGGTTTGCTCGACAAAGATGACACCTTCAGTTTGAGGATTCCAACCTCCAGGGGTGGCGGCTATCCGATGCATAGTATTTTGTAGGTATTACCGATACAAACCATTAAGTCTTGTCCCACCTCTGAGTTCGCGTTTGATAATTAATTAAATATGTTCCCTGAATGATTGAGCCAAAGGTCAGAAGCTTTGACAAGCCCAAGCATTCAGCTTTTGAAAATAAAACCTTCAAATGCTAAGTTACCAAACTTCAATTTTACGTCGGACTTTGCCCCAAGCAACTTTTAATCGGCTGAGGCTGGTATTGGGGCAAATGGCTCAAACAGTTGGGGAAGGTGCGCTGCTGTTGACCGAAGATGTGGTGCAAGGGATATCGGTTCCTGCCACAACTTTGCCAGAATGTTTTACCGTCTTGGTGTCGGAGCGGTTTAGTGTCTTGCTGTTGGGGACGAGTTTGGAGTCAGATCCTTTGGGTTGGCAAAATCCTCAAAGGCAATGCTATCAGGTGGGGTTGAGTTTTGATCCGGATGCGATCGCTGGCTTTATTACCCAACTGGGAAACCTGCTCAAAAATAGTCACATGGCTACAGAAACCTTAAAACAAGCAAGTCTAATCCTCCATCCCAACGACGCCAAGCTTCAGAGCGAGTTTACCCTCTCGTTGCTAGAAATTCTTTCGGGCGATACTAGCGTCGAGCCTAGCTTAGAAACAGATTACCCCTATGTTTCTGTTTGTCAACCAGTCCACGATGCTTTGCGCCAACAAGTCGAACAAGAAGGCGTCCTCAATCAGGTAACCACGCAAATTCGGCAAACTCTGGAGTTACCCGCGATCTTGGAAACAGTACTCGAGCGAGTGCGCTCTTTTTTGCAGGCGGATCGGTTAGTAATTTATCAGTTTGAGGAGTCAGCCGTTAGTTGTCCAACTTCAGGGAGGAATGGCAACAAACAACTGATAGCTAACAATTCACGCGCTGGCATTGGTAGAATTACCTACGAGGCAAAAGCCTCTGATGCCATCCCCTCGGTGTTGCATTTTGCCGAGTCAGAGCGCTGCTTTGTGGATATACCCAACTGTCGGGAGAAATATCGCCAAGGCTTTATCCTGGCGGTGGAAGATGTGAAAACATCTGATATTTTTTCCCAGTGTTTGTTGGGGTTAATGCAACGAACTGGGGTACGCTCCAAGTTGGTGGTGCCAATTATAATCCAAGATCAATTGTGGGGGTTGCTGATTGCCCATCAATGTTTTGAGCCGCGTCAATGGCAGGAAAGCGAAAAAACCTTTCTGCGGCATATTGCGGAACACTTAGCGATCGCAATTCACCAAGCCGAACTTTATGCCCAGGTGCAACAACAAAAACAAACCCTCGAACAACGGGTGATCGATCGCACCTCGGAACTCCAAGACGCCCTGCTAGCCGCCCAATCTGCCAATCGCGCCAAGAGCGAATTTCTCGCAACGATGAGCCACGAATTGCGGACGCCCCTTACCTGCATTATCGGGCTATCTTCCACCCTGTTGCGTTGGTCTTTTGGTCAACTCACCCAGCGACAGCGGGATTACCTACAAACTATCCACGATAACGGCTTCCACCTACTAGGGCTAATCAACGATATCCTCGATTTGTCTCAAGTGGAAGCGGGTAAAACTGTCTTAAATATCAGCGAGTTTTCCCTTTCTCAACTGGCAACTCAAACCGTACAAACCCTGCGGGAAAAAGCTATCGAAAGCGGCGTCTATTTGGGGATAAATTTACGCATTCCTTCGAGCAAAGACCGCTTTAGAGCCGACCCCAAGCGCCTTAAACAAATGCTGTTGAATTTGTTGAGCAATGGCATTAAATTCACCCCCAAAGATGGCAAAGTCATCTTGCGGGTTTGGTTAGAAGGCAATACAGCCGTTTTTCAGGTAGAAGACACGGGCATCGGCATTCCCGAACATCAACGACATTTACTGTTTCAGAAATTCCAACAGTTAGATACTTCATACAATCGCGAATACGAAGGCGTTGGCTTGGGTTTGGCTTTAACAAAACAACTGATAGAACTTCATGGAGGCCGAATTGAGGTTGAATCTACTGTCGATGTTGGCTCGATTTTTACCGTTTGGTTACCCTGTCAACCGATAACATCAATTGGGGGAGAATCGGCACCGCTGACAGCAAAGATTCCCCAAGGTCGCATTGCTTTAATTGCCGATCGAGAAGAAAGCGCTACTCTAATCTGCGATATCCTCACCGCAGCAGGCCATCAGGTGCTATGGTTAATTGAAGGGTCTGCTGCTGTTAAGCAAATTGATATTTTGCAACCAAGGGTCGCGATTGTTGATATTCAACTATCTGGAATGAGTGGTTATGAAGTTATGCGTCTCTTGCGCCAGTCAAAGGCAACAAAAAACGTTAAAATTATGGCGCTAATTCCTGAAGAAACGCCAGAAAACCTCATAACTATCCTCGCTCAAGGGGCAGATGATTATTTGACCCAACCCGTTCAACCAGAACAGTTATTAAATACCATCGCTGCTTTGATTATTGCTGAGGTTCCAGCTGCTTGCGCGATTAAATAATGGGTGGATTGGTAATTGCTAATTGCAAGCTTGCTAATTGCAAGCTTGCTAATTCTGCTAATGCCCGAACGGGGGCGGGTTTATTTTAATCGTCTGTTGGCGTTTAATGGTTATTGGTAAAACCTGCCCCTACAAAACTCACCTGCTTATGTTACCAGAAATCCGTGGTTTAATTGTTTCCTGTCAAGCCCCTGCTGACTCGCCGCTACACGATCCCGTCGTTATTGCAGCTATGGCGCAAGCGGCGGTGAATCAGGGGGCGGTAGGTGTAAGAATTGATACTTCCTATCATGTCAGCGCGGTGCGGCAGAAGGTTAAAGTGCCGATTATCGGACTGTGGAAACAGCAATTACTAGGTTATGAAGTTTACATTACACCGAGGTATGAAGACGCAGAAGCGATCGCACGTGCGGGTGCGGATATCATCGCCATCGACGCGACGCTGCGACAACGCCCGAATCGAGAAACCCTCGCGGGGTTAATTGAGCGAATTCACGCCGAATTGGGGAAACCAGTGATGGCGGATGTGGATACAATTGAGAATGCGAAGTTAGCTGCTCTTGCGGGTGCTGATATTGTAGGAACAACGCTCTACGGTTACACCAACGAAACCAAACATTTATCTCCCCCCGGCTTTGAATTGCTGACTCAAATGGTACAACAATTAGATATTCCCGTAATTTGTGAAGGCGGTATTTCTTCCCCAAAAATGGCACGAGAAGCCTTGAATTTAGGCGCTTATGCAGTTGTAGTTGGTACGGCTATTACCGGAATTGATTATTTGGTTAAAGCGTATCGAGAAGGGATTGGTAATTGGTAATGGCGATAGTTTGCAGATTGTAGGGGCGGGTTTTACCAACCATACTGTGGAACCATGAGAGATCTCATTAAACCCGCCCCGACCGATTGTTGATATAATCTCACGTTTGGTCGATTACCAATAATCATAATTAGGGAAAAATATAGATATTTCGGACAAACAGATAATACCAATTTCCCTTGATAATGCTTATCATCAACATATAGAAATCTTTGGGACGGGTTTTACCAATAACGTTTGATACAAGCAAACAATTTAAATAAACCCGCCCCAAGTTTTTCCCATTGATGGGAAAACAGTATAACATTAATAATGTTCGCGACGCCAAGAAGCGGTGAGGTTATTATTAAGAAACCCGGTTTTTTGAAAAAACCGGGTTTCTTTTGGGTGTATGGGTTCCCTATTACATCTGACGCTTCAAAACGATTATATTAGACCCAACGATGGCAGATCGGGCTATCAACGTGCCAGAAGTGTCGGTAATTTCCACTTTGCTAAAGTCCAATTCCTGCGCCCGATTCCACATATCGGCGGCTAATTTATCCTGTTTAGCAACATCAAAGTTATACCAATCGTCGCTAATTTTAACAGTTAGCTGACCGGCTTTAAAATTCGCTTGAACAGATTGAATTAACCCATCCGCCGATTCTTTGGTAATTTCAGCAATTTTATTTTGAATTTCGGCGAGCAATTTTTGCTCTGGGGTTAAAACTGGGGGAGGCGGTGGAACGATTGCTACAGGTTTAGATGGTTTGGGTGCGGTTAATTCGGGTGGGGTTTCAACCACAGGTGGTTTCGCTTCCTGGGTTACTTTTACTTCTGCTGGTGGGGTAACTTCCACAGATACATTAATTTCCCCTGTTGAGGTAACTTCCGGAGATACTTTAATTTCTGGTAGTGGGGTAACTTCCGGTGTTGGGGTAACTTCCGGAGATACTTCGATTTCCGCTGCTGGGGTTGAAATTTCGGGGGGAACTTTAGCGACTGCTGGGGGTGAGGAGGAGGAATTTAACCAGAAAAAGACGAGCAAGATGGCTGCGATCGCACCCGACAAAATATCATTATTGGGCAGTTTTTGCTTCACCGACTCGGGCAACAGGCTGCGTAGTTTCGCAATAGCGGCTTTCCACCACTGCCACAGGGTGATAATCACAGTGCGCGCGATCGCCAACGCATTCGACAGTTGAGAAGCTGGTTTTGCAGGTACAGCAGGTTTAGTTGTGACTGGCGGCGTTGCATCCCCTGGAATAGATACAGGCATTTCTGGGGGAAGCGTCGCAGCCGAAGGTAGGGTATCCACCGGAAGCTGAATTGGCGCTCTTTGTTGTCCTTCGAGTTGATTCACCGCGCCTTGTAACACCCAAATTGTGCCGCGTAAAGTTTTAACCGTGCCTTCTTTTAGCACAGGTTGGACGGTTTTCCACGTTTCTCCCAGGGTTTGAACCACTGTTTGCACCGCTTTCCCCGACTGCGACACGGGTGCTTTGGGTGTCGGTGTGGGTGCCGGTGTGGTGGGTGGTATCTGTTGTTGTGGTTCTGGCTGTTGAGGTTGATCTTGTGTCATAAAATCTCCCTTAAGGGCTGTCGCTCCTACGAATGCGATCGCCTTAACAAAGCCCTAATCTATCATTCTGTTATTCTGGCTTTTGAACAACTTACAAACCTTTACGTGAGGATACATATGCACCTCAATCGTCGTCAATTCTTAATTTTAAGTAGCCTTGGGGTTGCAAGTTCAGTTTTTTTAGCTAAGTTACTCAGCAATGAAAGCGCCCAAAGCACCGATATTCAGCCAATTGTAGCCGCTAGCGCCCAAACGCAGCCGCTGTTGCGCTTTATCTCTGTCGCAGATACCGGCACCGGCGCCCAAGGACAGTATGCCGTCGCCGGTGCGATGACGCAATATCACAGCCAAAACCCTTTTAATTTGGCTATTTTAGCCGGAGATAACATTTACACCAACGGCGAATTTGAGAAAATTAATGCAGTTTTTGAGCGTCCTTATCAAAAATTATTGCAGCAAGGGGTAAAATTTCACGCTTGTTTGGGCAATCACGATATTCGCACCGACAACGGCGACAAGCAAGTCAGCTATCCAGGTTTTAATATGCAGGGGCGTTACTATACATTTCGCCGCGACTCGGTACAATTTTTTGCCTTAGATACCAATTTCAATGCAGATTGGAAAAATCAATTAATTTGGTTAGAACAAGAACTCAGTCGCAGCGATGCCCCTTGGAAAATAGTCTTTGGTCATCATCAGATTTATTCATCGGGCGTTTATGGCGTGAATAAACCTTTTATCGAAACTTTAGTACCGCTGTTTAAACAATACGGCGTTCAACTTTATATTAACGGACACGACCACAATTACGAGCGCACTCGCTCGATTAACGGCACGACTTATTTAATTTGCGGCGGCGGTGCGGGACTTCGACCTGTGGGACGTTCCGAATGGACGGAACATTCTGCTAGTCAGTTAAGTTTTGCCGCGTTTGAAGTGTATGCAGATCGTATAGTTGTCAGTGGAATTGGCACTGATAACCAAGTTTTTGACCGGGGAATTATTCATGTTTGAGAACCTGGTTTTCTGAGTTTATATTTTCGTAGGGGCACGGCAGCAAAAACCTTCTCGTTAATAACTTTGCTTATTGCTGCCGTGCCCCTACAATATCTGCTGCTATTGTGTCATAATTTGATTAATTATTCTTTTATATAAATATGTCTCAAAGCGCTAGGGCAGTTTTAGAGAACGCCGTAGAACGGGCATTGTACAAACGTGGATATGTCCTGGTAGGAGATAGTCTACTTAGAAAGCAGCGTTTGGAACAACTTTTAAACTCCACTAATCGACCAAAACGATATTCAAAACAGGTTGAAGTAGGAACTGGAATTTATGGTACAGATCTCCATGTAGATTTTTATATTATTGGCTCTCCTTTATACAATAAAGGGTTAATTATTGAGTGTAAATCGCAGCAAAGAAGTGGTTCTGTGGATGAAAAGCTGCCTTACCTAAACTTGAATATTCAGCTTTATCCCGCTCCTGCAATTGTGTTGATAGATGGGACGGGGATCAAGCAAGGCGCTATTGATTGGTTAAACGAACAGGTTAAAACAAATCAAAATCTACTGGCAGTCCATAATCTGTCTAGTTTTTTCACCTGGGCGAACAACAATCTCTAATTACAAGTAACTAACAATTCAGCAATTTTACCTCGCTTATTTCCATTAGAATTAATCGCTCTTGATGCTGAAATTTCACGAATATCAAAATTCCTATATAGCTCTCGAATCAACTCACAATCTGAATTAGACAGCATGACTTTTACTCCACGACTGGCAAGTTCTGCAAAGACATCCCTGAGCTTAATTTGGTCTTCTTTACTAAAGAAATCGCGATTATATGCTGTGAAATTGCTGGTGCTACTTAGCGGATAGTAAGGTGGGTCGAAGTAGACAAAATCATCTTTTTTAGCATACTTCAGCACCTTGTCAAAACTTCTCACCTTAATTTCAGCAGACTTCAGTGCGGCGCTTGCTGAATAAAGCAGATCGGGGTCGCAAATTTTAGGATTGTTGTATTTGCCGATAGGTACGTTAAATTCACCTTTGGAGTTTTCTCGATATAATCCATTAAAGCAAGTTTTATTTAAATAAATAAAACGAGCAGCTTTTTCAACTTGTGTGCCATCACCATTAGAACGGATATAATAATAGTAATCTTTATTATGATTTCGTTGATGTTCTGCCAAAAGTGCAATTAACTTTTTAACTTTATCCCGGACGCAGCGATAAACATTAATCAATTCTGGATTAATATCGCTCAAAACAGCCGGGTGATGTTGGAGATGAAAAAAAACAGCACCTCCACCTAAAAACGGTTCGTAGTAAGTATTAAAATCCTTGGGAAAATAGCGATGATATTGTGAAATTAGTCTACTTTTACCACCCGCCCATTTTAAAAAGGGACGCGGCGAATCTTTTTCAAGGGCAGGGAGGTTCATCAGATTTTAAGCTAAAACAGAAATACAGCGGATTGCAAGCTCGTCTAGGGAAAGCGAAATCGCGCAAGTTTGTGTAGCGGGTGCGTTAACGCACCCGCTACACAAACGAAGGTCTACCTCATGCGGAAAGCAATCCGCTATAAATAGCGAGTTGCGTTATACATATTACAACTCTCTCAGGGGAAAAACTATGAAAAAACGAGTAACGCTGACTTTTCCCAAACGTGCCGTCCAAATGCCAGTAACTTACCGATTGGCGAAGGATTTTAACGTGGCGGCTAATATTATCCGCGCTCAGGTGGCGCCAAATCAAATCGGCAAGCTGGTGGTAGAATTATCCGGGGATATCGATGCGCTGGATGCGGCGATTGAGTGGATGCGATCGCAAGACATCAATGTCTCTTTCGCTAGTCGTGAAATCCTGATCGATGAAAATATCTGCGTCGATTGCGGACTCTGTACTGGCGTCTGTCCCACCGAAGCCCTTACTCTGGATAAGGAGACGTTTAAGCTGACATTTACGCGATCGCGCTGCATCGTCTGCGAACAGTGTATCCCCGCTTGTCCCGTTCAAGCAATTTCGACCAATTTTTAGCCAGAAGGTGGCGATACTAAAGCGACTTGATTTTGATTCGGATTGCTTCCTTGTTTGAATTTGAAGGCGTGAGGACAAGACTGCAAAAATTTGGCGAGATTTCCCGTCAATCCCAGGTGTTTCAACGTTTCCGTAATCGTCTTGTTATACCGCTGCTGAAATTCAGTCCCGATACTGGAGATTTTTACATAACCTTGTTTGTCTCCTTTGTCAACCGATCGAATAATTTCTGCGATCGCTTGTTCTAAATCCGACTGAGAATTAAGTTTTGTCTGTGTAAATGTTACCGTTATTTCCGGCGCAGGGATCGGATACGCCCGCTGTGTAGTTCCAGCTTCTAACACGGTGATCAAAAGTTCATTCTGATCCCTTGGCTGATAAATATCAAACATGGGATTTGCCGCAAAAAAACTCTTTGGTGTTTTATCCGGATAGTGCGCTGACACAACGTCGTTAATTTTCAGTCCGTATTTTTTTAGATAAAGATTTGAAGCTTTAGCATATTTAACCCACGGATTTTTAGTAGAGTTTTGTTCTGCTTCCAGCAGTTCCGCCAACTGAGTCGCAAAGTCTTCTATTGCAGGGATACGCCGTCCAGATACGAGGGAATATAACTGGGATTTTCCAGTTTTGCTATCCAAAACAGTTATCTGCTTATTTTCTTTATCTTCCCGCACCAGGTAGGTAGTTAATCCGTAAGTTTGCAGGTGATTGTATAAGTGAGTCAATCCCCAATCCGACGAACAAATTAAAACTTCTTTAACCTTGGGATACTGGATAAAAATCGAAGCTCCTACGGCGAGCATTTTAGCATCGGCGCTGTCTTTCCCCCCCGGAACGTGAATCATTTGGTAGTTGCGATTGTAAAAGTCTTCATCCGCATTGTTGAGGCGTCGCCAATTCCCAAAAGCAATTTTGATTTGAATCGGATACTTGCAGATATGGGACAGAAATTCTTCCGTTCTCTGTTCCAAGAATAAATTCTCTGCATCTAACAATAGAATGGCGATAGGTTCTCCCTGTTGCTGGGATTTCAGTTCTACTAATTCGTTTTTTAGATCCCAAGTAATTTTCTGGATTTCCTGAATTAACAGTTCTTCGTTCATATCCCTATTGCTTTCAAATGCAGTTCGTAATCGCAATTAGTGACCGAAAATTATAACACAGAATCTAGCAATTTTTCCGTCTGGTGAGTGCTAACCAAAGTATTGGCGCACAAAATACCGGAAGCAGCGACGGCGGGGACGCCAATTCCGGGCATCGTGCTATCGCCCGTGCGGTACAATCCGGGGATGGGAGTATGGGTACTTGGGAAGGTGCCTTTACTCGCAGCGATCGCAGGACCATAAGTTCCTTGATGTCGGCGCAGGTAGTAGGCGTGGGTGAGGGGTGTACCGATTAGTTCTAGGATAATGCGAGATCGCAAATCTGGGATAATCTTTTCTAAGGCAAGGTAGAGGGGATGCGATCGCTCTTTTTTCCTATCTTCATAACTATCATCCCGTCGCCATCCATCGAAAGGTTCCAAAGTATAAGCATGGACTACATGATGTCCCGGTGGTGCTAAATTGCTATCCCACACCGAAGGAATCGAAATCATGCAAGTATTCCCAGGTTCGGTAATATCCAGATTAGGATCGTGAACGACAACGTGATGACCTGTCAAATGTTCTAACCCTTCACCCCGGATACCTAAATGCAAGTGCATGAAGCTATCCACGGCGGGAGTTAAAAGCGACTGCTGACGATAGGAAGAAGGTAAATCTTCCGGATGCAACAACTTATTATAAGTATCCCAGATAGTCGCATTGGAAATAACGATCGGTGCTTTAATAACTTCCCCATTTTGCAATCGCACCCCCGCCACTTTCCCCGATTCTAATAATATTTGTTCCACGTGGGCATTCAAACGCAATTTACCGCCCCAGCGTTCTAATCCTCGCACCAAAGCATCAACAATTGCCCCACTGCCTCCGATGGGATAATCGACGCCGATATTAGTACGTTCGCCTAACATAAAAGCGACTTCAGCGGCGATAGTTCCTTGTGCTTTTAAACCGGATAGCAGAAAACATTCTAAATCGATTAACCGCCGCACCCAAGGATCTTTTACCTCTTTATCCATCACCTCGCCAACCGAACCTTGAATTACTCCCACGTGGGGCAATAATTTTAATAAAGATGGCAAATATCTGCCCAATAAAATAGGTACGATTTGCCAATCTGCGCGTAAAGCAATGGTAGGAATACCCTTCATCGCCTCGTACAAAGGCAACAGGCGATTTTCAAACCGTTCTAATTCTATAGCGCCTTGGGGCGCGATCTTTGCCACAGCATCTCGATATCGCCGCCCATTGCTATAAACCGGAAACGTACCTTCAGGAAAATGATAGTGTCCCAAAGGGTCATAAGTAACCGTTTGCAAAGATTCTCCCAGAACGTCGAGAACCTGTCGCACCGGATTGAGGCTGCGCGGGTCGCTGAGGCCGCAATAGAACGAGGGGCCAGAATCAAAGGTAAAGCCGCGCCGCGCGAAGCTGTGAGCCGCTCCGCCTGCAATGGCGTGACTTTCGCATACCAATACCTGCTTACCGTAACGGGCGAGGAGGGCGGCAGCGGTTAGACCGCCTATGCCGCTACCGATGACAATAACTTCACAATTCTGCATGGGGGAAAAAGCGATCGCAAGAGTATTTTAAGCGCAAATGCGACAGGAGTGTAGGGGAGAGCGATCGCGCCCTACCAGATAACGCAGATTCACCAGCTAAGATTGCTGAGAATCTGAAGGCAAATGAGATTGAATCGGATTAATCAAACCTTGAGCCGTACTAAATAGATTGATCGGATTTCTCCCATCAGTAATCAGAACGCTTTGTAAGCCCAAAGCTTGCAAAAGTTTCGCTTGCATTTCTGGGCCAGCTTGCGCGATCGCTTTCAAAGTCTCTGGGCCAATTGCCTCCACTTTTTGGCTGAATTCTGCACTGGTAATTTCTGCCATGCGCTGAGCTTTTTCAATCTCCAGATTAATCAACGCTTGTTGGTGCGCTAATTCGGCTTCTTGACGCGCTCTTAATTGAGCCAATTCAGCTTCGGCGCGAACTCTTGCCGCTTCCGCTTCTTGCCGCGCTAAATTAACTGCTAATTCCCCTTGAATTCGAGAAGCTTCGGCTTTGGCTCTAGCTTCTGCCGTCGCTTGACCTGTGGCTTCAATGGCCGCATTTTCTGCCTGTAATTCTAGCAGTTTCTTGCGTTCGCCTTCTGCCGCACCTCGGTCAACAATCACCTGACGTTCCAGTCTGGCTTTTGCCGCTTGTTCGATCCGTTCTGCATCTTGTTTGGCGGCTGCTTCTTGAGCATCGGTAGTAATTTGAATCGCGATTTGTACCGATTTTTGCAAACTTTCTAAGGTTCTTTCATCGACAGGTTCTACTGATTGGATGTCAATGTTGGTGATGACTAAATTATTAGTTCTAAACCGGAATTCGTCTCGAATCCGACCTTCGTCATCGGTTCCAAACACAGCCGTGCGAATAATTCGCGCTGAATTGCGATGAAATTCGTCGAACTTTTCTCCCGCTACCGCACCTCGGACTCGGGATGCGATCGCTTTACAAGCATCTCCCACAAAATCCGGCACTTGAAATAACTTTGCAGCGGCTTGTTCGTCGTGTCTGTCAACATCAAAATACCAGTTATAAGATAGTTGAAGTTGCAGTCTAGCATGATCGGATGTTTCCACAGTAAACACATCCGTCATAAAATCTGGCCCTAATAATAAAGCCAGAGATTTGATCAAATTCGGTCGCTTAGGTTT
>DNGJ01000424.1:0-5645 GCA_003486305.1 Cyanobacteria bacterium UBA11371 | reverse complement strand
CTAGCATGATCGGATGTTTCCACAGTAAACACATCCGTCATAAAATCTGGCCCTAATAATAAAGCCAGAGATTTGATCAAATTCGGTCGCTTAGGTTTCTCACCAGATAAACTCAGCACTGTAAAAGATTCATCCGGCCCCAACATGACTAAATCCGGCCCAAAAACAGTGCGAGCGCTTCTCTCTTTATAATCGTGGATTTGTACTGCGGCATTTTGGGGAACGTGAAAAACAACCGCTCTCGTTTTATCCCTCTGAGAACTTTCAACACCTCCGCGATGATGCTGCCCTCGCTCAGAAATTGGATCGCCTTTTTGGCTCAGCAATTCCTCAATAACAGGCGTTAAAACTTTTTCCCAAAGTTCTTCGTAAGGGCTTAACATATACGCTTGCGGGCCGCTGACCAGCCTTAATTCTCCGGTTTGAATATCCCGCACGTAAATCCCTTCATTCTTATCCAAGGGAATCGTTTTCCGTTTTTCCACGACTTCCAATTCCACGCGGGGAATGTAATCCCTTGGCCCGGAAATCATCCACAAATCCCCCGGCTGATGTTGAATTAAGTTATCAGCTTCGCCCTCAGTAAAAGCTTCTTTAGCTCTGAGCAAAAGCGCTTCTTGTTCCCCCAGAACGTAAACCTTTTGAATCCCATTTTCTAGCGACTCACCGGGATGCAAGAAAAAAGATGTTCTTCCTTGACGAACTTCTCGCATTCCTAGCTGCGGTTTGCCTAAATCGTCAATTGGGTTAACAACAATGCACCATTCTCTGTCACCCAGCGTGGTAATTTCCACTTCTCTCACGACTTCTTCATACACATCGGGAATGTGAATTTCTGCATCTTCAAACGTTACCAACCATTCATCTCCCGCTTTGCGCTGGCGATTAAAAATATCGGTAAACGTGCGTTTTGCCATCAAATGTAATGCTTTCCGTTCGGTTAAAACGTAAGCTTTGATCGTACCAACGACAGATTCATCAACTCCAGGCAAATAAGCGCCTTCTTCTCGCACCAACCATTCTTCACCCGCGCGGCGGCGATTTCCCTGCCTATCGGTGCAACTTTGGCGTGCTATAAGTCGCAAAGCTTGGTTGGGTTTAATCACCTGCGCCGTGACAGTTTCTACTACTTCAACTTCGACGCGGGGAATATAAGTTCTTGGCCCTTCAAATAACCATTCATCTCCTGCCAAACGATTAATTGTTTGTGTTTCAATTTCTCCATCAACGGTTACAGTTATAGTTTCGGTAAAATCGCGAATTGCTCTTAAACGCAAAGCTTGATTAGTTTCTACAACGTCCAGCCGCATTACTTCTCCCAATAATTCCTCACCGGGATAGAGAGGAAAAGGGTCTTGAGCAAAGCGAATTTCTTCATCCCCATAGCGCAATCTCACCTGACCGTGAGCATCAGAAATTGGTTGATTTTTTTCATCTCTTAGTACTGGATTTGCCACCAAACAATAATGGCGAGGCGGCACAATAATCATCGGTTCAGGTCTTAAAATTAGGCGTTCGTGATCGCGCAAGGTAATGGTTTGCGGGCCAACTTCTAGCCTGGTGACGCCTGTATTGTTATCTAAAACGTGAATAAATTGCTGTGGTTTGAGACGAATAACACCACTCGTCGTCCCCGGTAATTCAGATTTACGCTCTGCTGTATTCATATCCATACACTCAAAGAAGGTGATAAAAGAGTAGCCGACACCCTAAAGGGTGTCGCTACACAAACAAAGCCTGCCTACCCTTCGGGAACGCTTCGCGAACGCAGGCTTTAAAAGTTTTAGCCCGCGAAGGATGGCTCTCGTTTGTATAGCCGCACCCTTCAGGGTGTTGGTGTAGATTTGCATTGCTGACATGCTCCCTCTCCTTCTCTGTTTTAGCCGACGATTCTCTTAATTAAGAGAAAGATGAAGAAATGTTTCGATTTGATTGCCGAGTTGCGGAATTCAAACTGACTGACTGTAGTTATTGGTTATATTTGCATCCTGGAGAAAAGTAGGGCTACTGCAATGACTGACCAACTTGATTACCGATCGTGCTAGTTTCGGCAGAGCGATCGCAGCGACTGCCTTCAGCATTAAAAGCTGGGTATTAAGTAAGAAAAAGCGATGAATATTAACCGCACCGATAGCGCTATGTTGCCGACCGATCTATTGCCCAAGGCTCAACAGATAATCGCTCGACTCGCTGCGATCGACTACGAAAACCCGAAGATTTGCGAACAGCGAATTCGAGATGCGTTTTCCCAACATTTAATAGCACTGAATCAGCGCGATCGCTTTGTTGAGATTTATCAATCGTTTTATGCGGCATTTGATGCGGCGTGGGAGAGTGGTAAGTATGATTTCCAGTGGGAAAAGGCGTTTGAGGCATCGAGGAAAGCTGTTTTGGATACGGCTCACAAAGCGGCGAGGAAAGCTGCCGATGATGCTGTGAGTGAGGTTGCAAGTGATGCGGTATTAGAGGCTGTCTTGGAGGCTGCTTTAGAGGTAGTGTTGGCGGCGGTAAGTGATGCCCCACACGCTGGCGCGTTTAAGTCGGCATTTGATGCAGCGTATAAAACCGCATCTGATGCGGCATTTAATGCAGCACTTAGAGTTGTCAGGAAACCTGCCAGTAATCCTTTGTGGAATGAGGCGTTTAATACGGTATTTGGTATAGCGTTTTCTTTGGCTTGGTCTAATGCGAAGAATGCTGTGTGGGATGATGTGAAGAAGCCTGGGAGTGGTGCTGCATTTCGATCTGCTAGATCTGCATGGGCTGATTCATTTACTGATTCATTTAGGGCCAGATGGAAACCTAAAGATGATTATCCCAGCGATCGCGCGTCTAAGTATGCGGAGGATGCTGCGTGGGATGCTCCGTCTTTTGGTACGTGGCTTGATGCGAAGGGTAGTGCCAGAGATGCTGCTTTTATCGCAGCGTGGGCTGGCGACCCGATAGATATGAAGGAAATGGAGGCTCTGTGGGCTGCTGGGTGGGCTACTGTTTGCGTTAATTCCACGACTAGCGAGCCTCAGCACGAGCAATTGTGTGCTGTGTGGATGCCATTTGTAGATGCGGTTGAAGCAGGGTTGTTTTGTTTTTGGGTGACAAAAACAAAAGTCGTTGCCTTGACCCTTCCGGTAATGCGAATTCAAGACGATCGGCTTCACGCAGACGGTCAGCCTGCCGTTCAATGGTCAGAGTGGGAGTGCTACTATTTTTGGCATGGAACCGAGATTCCCCAGAAGTACGGAGCGGTTTTGTCTAAGAATTGGCGATCGCAATGGCTACTAAAAGAACCAAACGCAGAACTTCGGCGCGTTTTGATTCAAGGAATTGGGTACGATCGCATCCTGCAAGAGCTTGAAGCCGTAGAACTAGATACTTGGCGTGAATACTCGCTGTTGAAGATTCAGGCGGATATCGATGACGAACCGATTCATCTGTTGAAAATGACTTGCCCTAGCACGAATCATATTCACGTCTTGCGCGTTCCTCCTAACCTCACTTCTGCGCGTGAAGCCATTCGCTGGGTAAATTGGGACGTTGACCCCGAAGCCTTTGCAGTAGAAACCTAACATTGCTGATTTGGCGATAAAGTGCTTGAATAAAGAGAAATGCGATCGCGCTCCAGCGCCAAGTAAAACTCTGAGCGAGTATCTGCTTAAAATAGCTCTCTCTTTGGGATTCTTACTATTAAGTAAACTCAAGCATTTCAAAACTGCATGGAGCGAGTGCGGATGGTGAGGAGAAATGCGTTTTACGCTGAACGTACCGATTACGCACAATATAATAAGGCTGTCACCAAATTATCCCCTATGCTAACGCCGCGATCGCATCCCAATCAACAGGTACTGCTCAGCCTTGCAAGTCAATATCCCGAAATGGATCTCGCTTCAGTAGAGGCTTGTTTGGCTTTCTTGAATGCAACGGCTGAGGTCTACGAAGCATATGAGACGCATTTTGCCAGATATGGTTTATCGATGGGAAAATTCACCATACTGATGCAACTACTCCACGCTGGCGAACAAGGACTTGCACCTTCTGAATGTGCCGAACGCGCTGGAGTAACGCGAGGCACGATTACAGGACTTTTAGACGGACTAGAACGCGATGGCTTGGTGAAGCGCCAACCTCATCCTATAGACAGGCGGATGTTAAACGTTCGCATCACCCCCAAGGGACAAGAATTACTGTGTAAAATGTTGCCCGATCACTTCTGCCGTACTACAGGTTTGATGGCTAATTTGACGGACGCTGAAAAGGAAACCCTGATTGGTTTGTTGGCAAAGCTACAAGCTGGAACCCCTGCTTTGCGTAATACGTAGTTCGCTCAGATTGGGGAGCCAAAAAATCTGATTCAGATATTGATTAAACTTTAGTTAGGCGGCATACTATATGTAGCCTAACTAAACAAGAGCGCTCTAATTGTTGTTGCTAAGTTCCCAGTGCGATCGCGTTGGGGATTGAGGAAAGATTTGTCTTTTTGCAAAAACCTGAGAGGAAACAATGACCAATCCCTCTATGACGATCCAAGATAAAAAGGATCGGCCTGGAAAGAAACTAACCGGACTGCCAAAACACTGGTTAGTTTCTGCCCATCTGACATCCGGTGCGATTTGGATTGGCACGGCATTTTGCATGGTATTGATTGGATTAAGCAGCTTAAAAATGACCGATGGCGATGAACTGTACGCCTTTAACTTAGCGGTCAAACTGCTGGATGATTTTGTCGTGATTCCGTCTGCGATCGCATCAGTTATAACAGGTACGCTGCTATGCTGGTTAACCGTTTGGGGATTTTTCAAATTTTATTGGGTAATCGTCAAATGGGTAGCAACTTTATTGCTGATTATCTTTGGCTCATTATGGCTTAAACCTTGGGCAGATGCTGCCACTTCAATTTCCCAAACAGAACGAATCAAAGCATTAACTAATCCGCTGTTCATGTTCGACATCAAAGGTGCAACAATTGGAGGTTCGATCGTAGTAGCAAGCCTTGTTCTGATTATTGCTATTTCTATTATCAAACCCTGGGGTAGGCGGGATGTCGCGCCTAAAGCCCAAGCATAAGGCAACTACCTAATACCAAATCTGGTATTTTATAGCCCGCGAAGGCGGGCTTTGTTTGTGTAGCCGCGACTTTAGTCGTTCGGCTTATTGTGGGATGGGCATCTTGCCCGTCCCAGCCCATAACCTGAAACCGATCTTAAAATAAAAGTAAAGAAATATTTCAGGGTTTGGGGTATGAAACGCATTGTTCTAATCGCTGGGTTTGAATCCTTCAACGCTGACTTGTACCGGAAAGCCGCACAGTTAGCGAATTCCCGCTGTCCGGAGTTGGATGTGCGGGTGTTTAGCGATCGCGCCCTCAACACCTCACCGCAAGTCGTCGCCGACGCCCTCAAAGGCGCAGATGTCTTCTTCGCCAGTTTAATCTTTGACTACGACCAAGTGATGTGGTTGCGCGAAAGAGTGCAGCACATCCCCATCCGCCTCGTCTTCGAGTCAGCCTTAGAATTGATGAGTTTAACTCAAATTGGTGCCTTCAAAATTGGCGATAAACCAAAAGGAATGCCCAAACCCGTTAAATTCATTTTAGATAAATTCAGCAACGGCAAAGAAGAAGACAAACTCGCCGGTTATATCAGCTTCCT
>DNGJ01000422.1 GCA_003486305.1 Cyanobacteria bacterium UBA11371 | reverse complement strand
TTTGTTTGTGTAGCGGCCCCCTTAAGGGTGCCTCTACACAATCAAAGGTGTACCTCATGCGTCTGCAATCCGCTATATAAACTGTTTCAGGAAGCTGTCAGCGGCATTGAAGAGGAAATGTGCTACGAGGAAGCACAAAATATCAAAAAAGAAGCGAACCGCGCAGGATTGACAGAAAAGGTCAACGAAATTCTACGCGCTCGCAAGTTTGATGGGGAATTGATAACCTAAATTTCAAACCCCATTCAAGCTAAACCAACGCCATGCAAAGGCGATTAAAATGGCAGCGATCGCACCAATCAATGTATTGAAAATATTTACAACTTCATTGGTAAGCCAGGTGTATTTAGATTGCAGAGTTGCACCAATTACGCTTTCTAAATTGGTGGCAATAAAAGCGGCGATCGCGCACAAAACCACCCCGAATAAATCTATTAAACCCACGCCCCAACCAACAAGCGCGATCGCAACGGATGCTACAATTCCCGCTAAAGTTCCTTCTAAACTCACAGCCCCTTCGGTTCCCCGCGCCACAGGTTGTAAAGTGGTAATCAGAAACGTGCGCTTACCGTAAGCTTTCCCCACCTCAGACGCGCTAGTATCGGAAAGCTTCGTGCTGAAACTGGCAACAAATCCCAGTACGAGTAACTCTCGATAGGGGGAAGCGGCAAAAATACTCGCAATAGCACAAATCGTCCCAGCTAAAGCCGAACCCCAGACATTTTCTGGCCCTCTCATACCCGATCGCTTCTCGGCTATTCCTTCCGCTTCCTTTTGCGCCATCCCGATGCGCGTGACGCCGGAACCGACCAGAAAATAAAACATTACCACTAGATATCCTCCAAAGCCAAGGGTACCCCAGACGATGACACCCAGAAACCAAGCGTGGAGGTATCCGGCTCTGGTGAGGAGTTTTTTAGGGAGAATGAATGCGATCGCAAGCAAAACTGTATTCAATCCTACTGCAACCAGCCAAGGATTTAGAGAATAGAAGGTAGAAAGCATTAATAACCAGCCTCCAACGATGAACCCAGTTCTATTTCATCTTGCCTTTCCCGTGACCGATATTGCCCAAACTAAGGAATTTTATGTCAAAGGTTTAGGCTGCGAAGTCGGGCGCGAAACCCTTTCTGCCCTTATTCTCAACCTTTATGGGCATCAGATTGTCGCTCACGTTACTAAAGAACCGCTGACACCGCAAAAAACCATCTATCCCAGACACTTTGGCTTAATTTTTACCAGGGAAGCTGACTGGGAAGCGTTGCTTTTACGGGCAAAACAGAATAACTTGTGCTTTAGAGAGGAAGCCAAGCGGCGTTTTGTCGGACAACCAACCGAACATCGGACTTTCTTTTTAGAAGATCCGTTTTATAACTTGTTGGAGTTTAAATATTACTCTCACCCAGAAGCAATTTTTGGTGCTGAGGCTTATGCACAGGTAGGCGATCCCAGTTAACAGTGACTCACCATATTTTTTTACCTAACAAATCAAACAAGCGTCTAGAGGCAATTTCTCTTGCTTGTCCCCCATGCGCGAGTTTTAAGACATGGGGCTGACTGTTAAATTTCTCTGCATCGATCTGTTCCTTTTCCCTGAGAATAGGTTCTGTCAGTGCGATCGCAACTGTCTGTAAACTCCGATTGTCAGTTAGCATCAAAGGATGGGTTGCTGCTAATACTTGAACATCTTTTCCTACGGGCAGTTGCGAACTATTAGCAGGGACGATCATTAAATCCAAAGGCGTCCAGATCGAAGTAAAGTTAAGCTTTTCCAGCATACTCACATCTCGATTTAAGTCTAAGAGGAACTCACTGTCAGGACGCATCTGGATGCAACCGGGGCGAGTTGAAGCGTAAGCAGCCAAAGTACCGCGATGGGGAGAAGCAATTGTAATGAAGCGCTGCACGCGGTTAATACCTCCCAATCGCTGTATGTAATAGCGGCTGACAATACCTCCCATACTAAAACCCACAATATCGACGGGTTGTTCGGCCTCAAATGTATTGTTGATATAGTATGCAACTTGCCGAGCTAGATGGTCGAGTTTTGCATCGCCATTACAAGGAATTAAATCTAAGTCGTATACATACCAGCCCAAATTTGTCAAGTAGGGAGCCATTTTGCCAAATACTGCCCCCGTATCGTTTAAGCCGTGAACTAGCAATACTGGATTGCGGTTATTTTTTTGGGTCATATTACTGTAGAGTTCGATCGCTTAATTCTAGGATAGGACGCGCGATCGCTCTGATCATGGGGCAGCAGACACCCGATTGAGCGTCACAAGTAGAGGTTTTATCAACCAAGTTTGATTGCTATGTGCGATCGCATCGCAACAAACATTTTGATTGAGCTTTGTCGGGCGTGGTTGTGCCTCTTTAATCTGGAGTTCCCCCCTGCGGGGGGAACTCCAGAAGACTCACACCCTTACCCTGTATTGGATATAACGGTTGTCGTTCGGCGAACCTGTACCCATGTAATTTAAGCTTTTCTTAATTAATGAGATTTATGGGACAATTGTAGCCATGTACATCGAACGAGTCCCCAACCGCAATTCCCCACCAGCCGTCCTGCTTCGCGAGTTATATCGCGAAGGCAATCAAGTCCGCAAACGTACCCTAGCCAACCTTTCCAAACTACCGGACAACGCCGTAGATGGTTTACTTACCCTCCTCAAAGGAGGGATAGCAATTGAAAACCTAGAAGATGCTTTTTCAATTGAAAGAAGCAGTCCAAACGGTCATGTAGCGGCGGTATTAGGAACCCTATTTAAGCTAGAATTAGACAAATTAATCTGTCCCCAAAAATGTCGAAAACGCCAGTTAGTCATGGCGATGATAGTAGCGCGTATTATTGACCCACGCTCCAAGCTAGCGACAGTTAGAGGCTTAAATCCAGATACTTGTTTTTCTACTCTGGGTGAAATACTAGAAGTATCTCATGCGGATGAAGATGAGTTGTACGCCGCAATGGATTGGCTACTGCAACGACAACCAGAAATTGAAAACAGTCTAGCCAAAAAACATCTTCGTGAAGGCACATTAATCCTCTAGGATGTTAGTTCTACCTACTTTGAAGGAACTCACTGTCCCTTGGCTCAATTTGGCTACAATCGAGATCGAAAAAAAGGAAAACTCCAAATCGTTTTTGGTTTGTTGTGTAATCCACAAGGATGTCCGATTGCGGTAGAAGTGTTCGAGGGTAATACAGGCGACCCAACCACCTTACCAAAACAGGTAGAAAAAGTGCGATCCCGTTTTGGAATTGAGCGATTGGTTTGGGTAGCAGACCGAGGGATGATTACACAAGCGCGGATTAAAGAAGATTTGCAACTCCTAGAACTTGACTGGATTACAGCACTACGGTCTAACCAAATCCGTGTCTTAGTAGAGACTGATGCTATCCAATTATCTCTATTTGACCAACAAGATTTAGCAGAAATTACTTCACCAGATTATCAGGGAGAGCGGTTAATTGCTTGTCCCAATCCACTCCTAGCCCAGTCCAGAGCGCAGAAGCGAGAAGAGTTATTACAAGCAACAGAACGGTTATTAGATAATATTATCGCCGCCACAATGCGAGCAAAGCGTCCGCTACGAGGATCTGATAAAATCGGTTTGAGAGTGGGGAAAGTTCTCAATCAGTTTGGCGTTGGAAAGCATTTTTGTTTCCAGATAACTGATGAGAGTTTTGATTACACAAGAAACCAAGAAAGTATTTTTCAAGAGTAGGCGTTTGATGGATTGTATGTAATTCGTACAACGGTTGAGGCTACTACTTTAAATGCTCCTGATCCACTCAGAGCTTATAAAACTTTATCGACAGTTGAACAAGCTTTTCGCAGTTACAAAACTATCGATTTAAAAGTCCGTCCCATTTTTCATCATTTGGCTGACCGAGTGAAAGCTCACATCTTTTTGTGTATGCTGGCTTATTATGTAATCTGGCATATGCGACAAGCTTTAGCGCCGATATTATTTGATGATGAAAAAATAGAGAGTCTCCAAGAGATTTCACCTGTAGCGACGGCACAACGTTGTCAATCATGCGTTGCTAAAGCTCATAAGAAGCGCACCTCGTCTGGTTTAACAGTCCATAGTTTCCAAACTTTGTTAGCTGATTTATCGACTTTAACTAAGAACCGAGTGCGCTCTAATTTACCTGGGGTTAATTTCTGTTTTGACAAATTTACTCAGCCTACTCCTCTACAACAAAGAGCTTTGGATTTGCTGGGAGTTGGTTTGTAATGTACCCATGTAACTGGCTGGGGCTACTTCCCTAAAGCCTTGCCCAGCATCCCTTGTCGGTTTTTGTCAAAGGGGAACTCCAGTTTAATCGACTAACCCGACTATGGCTTCAAGCCCAGTCGGGTTAGACGGTTAAATATTAATCCTGGCATCGAGCTATTTTCCCAGACAGTTACCCGCCTAGTATCTTCGCCGCTGCGGCGTTTCACCTCCGAGTTCGGGATGGTTCGGTGTGGTTCCACCACGCTAACAACACCAGGAAAGCTTTTTAATGGCTGATAGGAGATTTTTAATTTTAATCTGATTCCTGATATTTTGAGAACCTTGCGATCGCATAGCAACTTTAAGTATGAGG
>DNGJ01000338.1 GCA_003486305.1 Cyanobacteria bacterium UBA11371 | reverse complement strand
TTTTCTTTGAGTACGGCGGTGGGACTGGCGACGCCGGTAATGGCGCTAATTATTGAGTCGATGTTGATGGGGAACATTTAGGCTTTTTTGGGGTAGTTCAGCGAGGCGGAGCCTCTAGATTATCGTTCCCAGGCTGGAGCCTGGGAACGAGATCGGAGTGGGCTGCTGCCTCTTTTTGATGTTGTAGGGGCGGGTTTTACCAATCAATTCGTGGAGGGCACGAGATATGTCTATAAACCCGCCCCGGCTGAGGTTACCGATGCAACCGGACATGATATGAGATTTTGCACGAGTTGCTAAGCGAGGCGGAGCCTCGTTGCCTTCGTTCCCAGGCTGGAGCCTGGGAACGAGATCGGTGTGGGCTGCTGCCTCTACGCTAGCTGCTGATTTAATCATTCGTCTAGGTTTTCCGGAAATTTAGCCGGATGGGAATTATTATTTTTTACCGATTAACCAATAAGTCAACATTTCTCCGCGACCTTTAATAAAAACTGTTCCTCGCGGCTGCAATATATATTTATCTTTCAATAGTTCGTAGGTGGCGGCGGTGATTTGAATTTTGCCTGCCATGCCTTCTGATTCCATGCGGCTGGCAATATTAACTGTATCGCCCCATAAATCGTAGCTAAATTTTTTCTTACCAATTACACCGGCTACTACATCGCCGGTATTGATACCGATGCGAAGTTGAAATGGGTTTTTTAAATCTTTTTGAAAGTTGATAATAGTTTGCTGCATTGCTAATGCCATATCGGCGACGGCTTCGGCATGATTTTTGCGTCTGGTGGGTAAGCCTCCCACTGCCATATAAGCATCTCCAATTGTTTTGATTTTTTCTAAATTATATTGCTCGACTAGGCGATCGAAGGCGGAAAAAATTTCGTCGAGTAAATTAACCAGTTGAGTGGGTGTAATTTTGGCAGCAAGCGATGTGAAATCAACTAAATCGGCAAATAATACCGTTACAGAGTCGAAACGATCTGCGATCGCGCTTTCATTCCGTTTCAATCTTTCGGCTATGGGTTGCGGTAAAATGTTGAGCAGCAACCGTTCTGCTCTCAAACGTTCCCGCCGCAGTTGGTCTTCGGCTTGCTTGCGCGCTGTAATATTTTTTACAGTACCTTCGTAGAACAGTAAATCGCCATTCGCGTCTTTGACTGCACGCACGTCTTCGGATATCCAAATAATGCTGCCATCTTTGCGGTAAACTTGCGATTCAAAATCCGATACGGTGTCGTATTGCTCGATAAAAGCTGCGAACTCATATCGGCGTCCGGGGTGGACGTATACTTGTTGGTTGATGTCTGCGATCGCACCTATCATTTCTTCCGGATCGGCGTAACCATAAATTCTCGCCAACGCTTGGTTTACTCTTAAAAAACGTCCCTCCGGCGTACTTTGAAAAATGCCGTCAACCGAATTTTCAAACATGCTGCGGTATCGCTCTTCTAATTGCTTGCGTTCAATTAGTGCTTGTTGCAAACGCATGTTTTGATCTGCAAGTCTTTTTTGCAAGTTTCTCAGTTGCAATTGTTGCTCGACTCGTACTAATACTTCCTCTACATGAAACGGCTTGGTAATGTAGTCCGCCCCCCCAATACCAAAAGCTTTAACTTTGTCTACAACCCGATCTACTGCACTGATGAATATGACTGGAATGTCGCGAGTAACGGCATTTGTTTTCAAGTGCGTGCAGACTTCGTATCCATCCATTTCTGGCATCAAAATATCGAGTAAAATCAAATCGGGGGCAAAATATTTAATACCGTCGAGAGCAATTTTGCCGCTGATCGCGCTGCGAACTTTGTATCCTTGCTGAATCAGAGTTGCCGATAGCAAACGCAGATTATCGGGGGTATCGTCAATAATTAATATATTGACTTTTACATCATTTTTTAGTTTAAACCCTAATCGCTCAAAAATTTGCCGCTCTATTTTATTCCGCTGTAAAATCGCCTTCGCTCCTTGATAGAGCAAATTTTGATGGGATAATACTAACTGTTCTAATTCAAGGGTGGCGGCGTTAATTTCCTCATCGGTTAAATACAAACTTTCTAACACCGCATCTAAATCGCTCACCCTATCGGCGGCGTCAGGGTTTATAACAATTAATCTATCTAAATTGATCAGCAGTAATTTTTGCAGGTAGTAAGCGATCGCCGGAGAAAGTAAAAGCCGATTTTCAGGTTGAAAATTAGCCACATCTAATCCCATTTGATGAAAATTTAATTCAAGTTCCCGCTGGGTGGGAGAAAGAAGGCAATCAAAAATAAAGGTTTATATTTTTGATATTTGGTGGCGAACGCTACTCACCATTTTCATCGGGTTTAATTAAATTCATCACAAGATCAAACCGGAAATTAACTAACAAATTTTTCAGCGTCCCCGACAATTCGGGGTAGTCTTTTGCAATTTGATCTAGCAGTTCAATGCATCCTTCCTCGTTGAGTAGCAAGGCTGCATCGTATAGCTGGTTTTTCCATTGGTTTGGCATCGCTGACAGAGGAGCTTCGAGATTTTCTAGGGTCGTTTCTTCTACTATACCAGCAGATTTTTGATTGCCATTTTCCTCAAAGCGAGCAAGCTTTGGATTCAATGGGTTTTGTTCGTAGATATATTGTACCCCAAGATGTTCGGCTATCTTAGCAAACAGTTCTGACTCCCGGAAAGGTTTCTGCACGCAGTCATTGCAACCCGCTGCCAAAATTGCCGGTTTATTATCAAACACACTCGCGGTTAAGGCGACAATCGCTGTCTTTTGTCCGGCAAGAGTGGCTTTAATTTGCCGAGTTGCTTCGTAACCATCCATCACGGGCATTCGCATGTCCATCAAAATTAAATCGGGATGCCAGCTTTCCCAGATGAGGATGGCTACTTGACCGTTTTCGGCTTCGCGCACCTCAAACCCCACCGATAAAAGTAACTGGACTAAAAATAAACGATTTTCCGCCACATCCTCAACGACAAGAATGCGATAGCTGGGTTGATTCGACACCAAACCCATGACTTTTGATGCCTGGATTGGCTCGCCTTGTTCGGCAAATTCTCTGATGCTAACCGGAATAACTAATTGAAAGATGCTACCCTGACCTACAGTACTTTTAACAGTTATTTCACCCCCCATTAATTGCGCGAGTTGATAGCTAATCGCCAATCCAAGTCCAGTGCCTTGCTGAGATTTCAAACCCGCCTCAGTTTGTACAAATGTGGCAAATAATTTTTCAACTTCCTCTGGGGCAATACCGGGGCCTGTGTCTTCAACTTCAAATAATAATTGGTAATTGGTAATTGGTAATTGGTAATTGGGTTTTTCTTCGCAGTTAACGATTTTGGCGCGGAGCGTTACTCTACCTTTTTCGGTAAACTTAACCGCATTGCCCAGTAAGTTAATCAAAATTTGACTTAGTTTTCGCTCGTCTGTTTCTACGTATCGGGGCAAGTCACTAGCCAGATCGCAAATCAGTTGCAATCCTTTTGTGTTGGATCTGAGTTGAAACATTTCTTGCCAGGTTTGCAGCAAGTTGTACAGGTCAACTTTGCTGAGATTGACTGCGGCTTTGCCTGCTTCAATTTTGGATATTTCTAGAATATCGTTGATTAAGTTGAGCAAATGGTTACCGCTGCGGTTGATGATGCCGATTTGCTCTCTGTGCTGGGGTTGTAGTTCTGGATCTCGACTCAATAATTGACTAAATCCCAGGATGGCATTAAGGGGGGTTCGCAGTTCGTGGCTCATGTTTGCTAGAAAAGCGCTTTTGGCTCGGTTGGCGGCTTCGGCTGCTTGTTTTGCTTTCTCCAGGGCGATGTTTTTTTCTAGCAGTTCTTGCGTGCGCTGTTGGACTTTTTGTTCTAAATTTTGGGCGTAATTTTCTAACTCTTGGTGCGATAATTGTAGCTTTTTCCACAGCAGGTAGCCGCGACTTGCTAGTCCGGCACCGATCAGTGCTAAAAAGGGCGAGGCGGCGACGATCCACCAACCAGCTAAAAATAATAGGTAGGCGCTACCAAACAAACTACCGATGGCGGCTCCGATGGTAAAAATCCCCCAGCGTGGGGTTCGCACGCTCCATCCCAACGCACCTCCCAAACTCGACCAAAAGCCTATCCACAGCCATTCTAGGGGTTCTGGAACGCCTCTGAGCAGTTGTCTGCCATCCAGGGCAGCACTGAGGATCTGACTCGCAAGGTTGGCGTGAATTTCTACTCCTGACCAAGCCGTGCGAACATTGTTTGTGTAGGGGGTGTAGAAGCGATCGCCCAAACTTTCCGCAATCGATCCGATTACCACTATCCGCCCCCGCATCAAAGAAGGCGGTATTCGATCCTCGAGTACGTCTGCGAGCGAAATTTTCGGAAATCCCCCGCGCAATCTCTGAAAGTTAGATAGTATTTGATATCCCCCTACATCCACTCTCACGTAACCGCCAGCGTTTTTTTCCAGGGGCAAAAACTTCGCTCTACCTAGCTTAAGATTTCTGGTATTGCCATTAGTTTCAAGTCGAATATTTTCGGCTTGTAAATAAGTTAATGCCAGCTTTGTTCCCAAGGTCAACATCGTTTTACCTGTGCTTTCGCGCACCGATAACAGGTGGCGGCGGACTTTTCCATCGGCATCTACTACTAAGTCGCTGGCAGCTACTTGAGAGCGATCGCGCAGCACCGGCGGCGGGTCAACCACGGGTCCGCTTGCATCCCCGACTACCTTTTTAACCCCGATTAAATTAGGCGTTGCAGCGAAAATTTTCAGTAATTCTGAGTGTCCGGGTTCTACCGGCAGATTGCGATACAAGTCTAACCCAATCGCTCTAGGTTGCTGCTGTTTCACTTTTTCCAACAGTTTTGCTAAAGTTTCATCAGACATGGGCCAGCGTCCCAAGCGCGAAATATCTGATTCGTCAATCGTGACGATGACGACGCGCGGTTCTCCAGATTCTAACGGACGCAGGCGAAACCATCGATCTAAAATTGCCCATTCAAGCAACTGTAACGAGCCAGACCATTGCAGTACCAAGACTGCTCCCGTTACGCCAATCACCGTAATCCCGATGCCCCGCCGTTGCAAAATTTGCCTAAACAGCCTTTTCATTTCCGCCGCGCTCTCTAGGTTAAAACCAGCCTTCTTGAGGTCTGGTTCCATATTATTTAGCTTTCAGCAGCTTAAATAGCCATCTCCCTGCTGGCGCTACGAATTCGTATTTGTTGCCTGAAAACTTAAGCATATCTAGCTAAATATGCTATAATATTACCACATTTTTTGGCAACGTAAATCAGATTCCTAGATCGACAGGCGATTAAAAAAAACCTCGGTTTTTTTGCCTAAAAATAGATTAGTATTACTCTATGTTAAAATTTGTGACTAGGGAAAAATACGCTATTACTCCAGGACGGCAAGCCAATGAAACATCTTGGTAGAATGAATAAAATATCGGCAATAAAGAGGTTAAAAAACTGGAAATTTTGGGTTATAATCCCATGTTTTTTATATCTAATTATAGGTAATCAGATTCCCACTTTAGCTTCTATTCACGCTTATCCGGAATCGCCGACTCAAACCATGTATCGCTCTGTGCAAAGCTTTCGGGATGCTGGGGATAAGGCTTGGCAAGTAGTTTTGTATAAGCGCGTTAAGTCGGGGCTGGTGGATTCTATCCATCTGCGCTTGGTTGGATTTCCCGGAATTGTCGAGTTATCGCACCCAGAAAGCTTAAAAATTACGGCAGGCACTGGGGAAGTTTGGCAAGCTAAAGATGTATGGGATGAATTATCTTTACCCGGTAATGTTGGCGAGTATGATTTGCTGGAATTCATGAAAGAGTTAGATTATAATACGCCTTTACGGTTAAATTTGCCGCTCAAAGATAACCAAGTAGTAGAATTGAGCATTCCTCCTTTTGCTGTGGAGGAATGGCGGAAGTTAGTTTTTAATTATTAATGCTAATTGCTTTTCTTGCTAATTGCTAATTGCGATTGGCTCTTAATGTAGCATTTTGCCTGAGAATAGCGATTAGTAGGGGAAGAGAGCATTTGCGCTGTTATCTTGTCGGTAAACCTGAAATATTTTTACGCAAATGCTAATGCCTTGGGCTAGCTGCGCGAACGCCCTTACACGCTATTAGCCGCTATGCATGAGATACTTAGCAAGTTGAGTTATTAGTTGGTTGTCAATGGTGCAATTTACTAAAGAAGAACTTACTTTTGCGATCGCAGCCCTAAGCGGTATCAAGTGTTGCGCTTCTACATTTATCACCCAGATTGAGGATGCAATGGCTAACCAACCAGATTACGGCTGCAATCTTGAAGCCTTACTTGAAAAGCTGGAAGCTTGTTCCTTTGAAGAAAAAGATGAGCTTTTCTGCAAAATCGAAGCAATCTGCAAAACACCCGGATCTTCGCTTCCCAATGAAGCCCAATTAAAAGCCGCAGGACTTCTATAGAAAATAGGGTAAACCCAACCTATCAAGTAGGGTTTACCCAATTGCTTTGATATTAGAAACCGGGTTTCTGGCTAGAGGTTTCTTTGTAGGGTCAATACGAATAAGTCGGTAGGGTTCTCTTTACTGTCACTAGAATCGAGATATTGGCATTATAAAAAAGTAAGCAACTGAAGCGGCACAAAACCGCAACTACCCCAAAAATTCAGAGATTCAAATCGAGGCTATTGTTAGTATGATGATTCGCTATTGGCATCCAGGCAGTGAAATTGAAACCGTCCGTCGTCAACTTGATAAAATGTTCGATCAATTCGCTTTAAATGCTCAGAATACTGCTTCTACCTGGCAGCCAGCTATTGAAGTAATCGATGCCGGTGATAACCTGATTCTGAAAGCTCAACTGCCGGGAATTGAAGGCAAAGATGTTGAGATTCAAGTAACCCAAAAAGCAGTTGCGATCGCTGGGGAATATCGCACCGAACAAAAAGAAGGCGCTAGACACCTGCACTCAGAGTTTCGCTACGGCAAGTTCCAACGAATTCTGCAATTACCCTACCCGATTCAAAATGACCAAGTGAAAGCTGATTTCACCAATGGTATTTTGACCCTGACCTTGCCCAAAGTTGTCGAAGCTCGCAACAAAGTCGTCAAGATTAACTTAGCAGAAACTGCCCCTGAAGCCGCTAACTAAATTGCTTTCATCTCCCGCCGTTGGTGGGGGATGAAACTTTTTTTCGCGCGTTTTTTTGAGGTGTGTAGGGACAGGGAATTCAAAAAATTTTGCCCGATTCGACAAAACTTACTGATGCCGTGTCCCTACTGGGCGCAACACAACATTGTCGGGACTTCGACAGTTATACCAATTTCCCTTGATAAGACTACACATCAACATGTACGGATTTACGGTGTGGGTTTTACCAATAATCTTTGCCAAAAACAAACAGTTAAAGTAAACCCGCGAAGCCCCAAGTGTTTCCCATTCATGGGAAAACGGTATTACTGATGCCGTGTCCCTACCCCCTACAAACCCATTTTTTCATTCTTACGGGTGGGGTAATATTAGGATCTATTTCGCTAGGCTGAGAGTAGTAAGTTTTGAACGCATAATTTATGAACAAAGCACTAATATCGATTCTCTTGTTTGTGGAGTTAGTTTTGTTGATAACTTCACCTTTAGCCGCACTGGCTAGTTTAATGTTGCTCGTTGTGATAGCGGCTTTTTTTTCAACAGTATCAACAGTTGTGTCAGCAGTTGCTGATGATAATAATCAGGATTAAAGACAGAAACCCAAAATTCGACACCCTAAAGGGTATCGCTATACAAACAGAGCAACGCTTGCGCGGGCTGAAATTCGGCTCAGCCCGCGCAGGCGTTGCTCTGTTTGTGTAGCCCCATGCTTTAGCATGTGGGCGTTTTATACAATTATGCTTGAGGGCTAATTGCTTCAAACAGCGACGAGTAATCTTCGTTAGATAAACCCATCTGCTGAGCGATTTCTAAAATTTCCCGCACGCCTGACAAACTGCTAGCATTCAAGTTAACCGATTTGGCTGCATCTAGAAACAAGTTAGTATCTTTGAGCAGATGTTTGGTAGGAAAATTGGGATTGGCGTAATTCCTTTCTAGCATTCGCTGCAATTTTTTATCAAAAGTAGGCGCATAAATAGCACTTTGGCGCAAAATTTCCATGAAAGATTCGACTTCGACGCCTTGATTTTGCACAAAACCTAAACTCAGTGCGAAGGCTGTTGTGAGGGAACTAATGAGTTGATTTAGGGCTAGTTTAACCGCAGCAGCGGTGCCAACGGAGCCTATTAAACGCGGATCTGAGCCAAAGTTTTGCAGCAAATTAGACCATTTTTGAAATTGTGCTTCTGTCGCGCCTACCATGACGATTAATTTCCCGGCTTCGGCTTCTGGGATACTTCCCAAAACGGGTGCTTCTAGATATTCACCGCCTGCGGCTACGACTTGTTTTTGCAACTCTTGACTTTGGGAAGGAGAAATCGTTCCCATTTGAATTACGGTGCGGTTTTTTAGCTGTTGTTTGGCATTTTCTGAGAAGAGAACTTGCTCAATCGCAGCGGCGTCGGAAAGCATTAAAATAATGCAATCAGAAGAGGCGATCGCTTCCTCCGGCGCATCAGCCACCATCGCCCCCGCTTCCCGCAGCGCTTCTAGTTTAGACTGAGTACGGTTGTAGACTACCACCGGCAGTTGTGCGGATAGCAATCTTTGCGCCAGCGGCTTTCCCATTAAGCCAGTTCCCAAAAATCCAATTCTCACCTTAATTTTTCAACTCGAAACGGCGATTACTAGCTTACCAACTACGCGACCTTTTTCGCTTTCTGCATGAGCCTGGGCTATCTCCGATAAAGGATAAGTGCGGGCAATAATAGGACGCAATTTATTCGCTTCGATCAATTCTTTCAAGTAAGCCAAATCCTTACCATTCGATTTGAGCAGGATAAATTTTGCTTTTTTACCGGGAATCAATTGGGTGATTAAAATTGCCGCGCTGTTAGCGAAATCGGGGACGGTGGTGACGTAAACTCCATTCGATGACAATATATTTTGGCATTCCCAAAACGAGCGATTCGCCACCGCATCGAAAATAATATCGTACTTGACCGACTCTTTAGTAAAGTCTTGAAAAGTATAATCAATTATGCGGTCAGCACCCAAACTATTTACTAATTCGGCATTCTTTTGGCTACAAACTGCTGTGACTTGGGCGCCTTTTGCTTTGGCAATTTGTACTGCAAAGGTGCCCACGCCACCGGAAGCGCCGTTGATCAGGATGCGCGAGCCTACCTTAATTTCACCCAAATCCCGCAAAGCTTGTAAAGCAGTTTCTGCGGCTAGAGGTACGGCTGCTGCTTCTTCATGGCTGATATTTTGGGGTTTGAAATATGCGACTTTTTCGGAAACAGCGGCATATTCTGCATACGATCCGCTAGTCGCCGTATCGAGACAGGCATAAATTTGGTCACCAGGGCGGAATTGGGTAACCTCAGATCCAACTTGTACCACTTCTCCCGAAATGTCGTAACCCAAAACCATCGGAAATTTGTTGCCGAATATAATTTTCAGCATTCCATTTCGCGTTTTCCAATCGATGGGATTGATGCTGGTAGCGTATACTTTCACCAACATCTGGTCGCTTTTTATTTGAGGAATAGGGATATCTTGGAATTGCAAAACTTCAGCAGCGCCGTATTGGTTGATAACAACGGCTTTCATTTGCTCGCTCATAGCAATGCACCTCTTGCGGAGTTTTTGGAGTTTAGATTAATTTGCCTTCATCGCCATCTATCTTTTGAGCGATACTTGCCTCATCCATTATCCGGATCGCAGCGAATCTCGATGATAAATCCATCCGGGTCGTAGCAGTAAATGCCGCGTCCGGTGGGTCGGGTAACTACATCCTGTGCGATCGCGACTTGGTGCTGACGCAACACTTCCACCGCCCGGTCAAATAACTTCGGATCTATATCAAAAGCTAGATGATTGGCGCGAGTAAAAGCTTTTTCCGGATCTGGATCTGGCGGCGCGAGTTCCGGTTCGGAGAATAAATCTATTACCGTACCATCCGGCGTCACAAAATTGGCAACTTTTCCCTCTGCAACCAATTTAACCAACGTCGTCGGAACTTCATCCCCAGTCAATTCGTGCAAACCCAGGATCGTCCCATAAAAATGACGCGACGCTTGCATATCCCGCACGTTGAAGGCGATGTGATGCACCCGCCGCAGACAACCTGGAGATAAAACAGCTTTGGTAGACTCTTGAGCTAACGACATACTTGCAACCAATCCTTTTTGCTATTACCATAACGCCAAACCCAGCTGATTTCAGTCCAGCGACAGATGATTCATTAACCACCCTGATAGGTAATATTAGAAAAAATTACAGTCGAAGTCTTTTACCAGCACGAGTGGATTTAGTTCTGAGCTTGATAAGTAATTTTACCTATGAATAAATCTTAACTTCTGTAATTCTTGTACCATCCATAGAGAGATTATTAAGAAACCTATCTCAATTATAAAAAAATATCGCTTAAGCATGACTTATATATGTGATTATGCTATTTTTTTTGATACAGATTTGAACACCGCCCTCTACTACCCTCAATTTTAGTACTGCAATTATGTCAATTTTAAATAACTTTCGTAACCTTTTCAACAACCGCTATATGAAACATTACTGTGATGAATGGATTGAAGAATGGTGCCAACAAAACGGTTGGACAGATTTATTTGTAGAGCGTCCTAACTTTTACTGGGCGTTTCCTCCTTTTGCTGTCATGCCGGAACCAGTTCCAGCACAGGTACTGAGAGCGATCAAGGCGCGCAAAGGATTTAGCGAGGAAGAAAGACGCTGGACGATCGCAGCCGTATTAGTAACAGTCGCCGCTGCACTTTTAGGCTTTTTGTTAAAATCTCCCATGCCGCTGTTTATCGCGTTTGCTTTTGATGCGGTTACGGTAGCTTTGTTTGAGGAAGAATAGTTAATTGCTAATTGCTAATTGCTAATTGCTAATAGTTATAGCAGTTTGCAAATCAGTGAGATACAGCCTTTAGGCTTTGTTTGTGTAGCGACACCCTTAAGGGTGCCGCTACACAAACAAAGCCGTACCTCATACGGCTGCGAGCCGCCGTAATTGTTTTACCACTACCCATTACCGATTGGCAAAATTGTCATAGGTAATAGGTAATTGTTTCCCCATTAGCCATTAGCAATTAGCCATTAGCAATTAGCCATTAGCGCAAAATTGTTTTCAAGCCTTGTACTAATCTGCCCATGCCTTCTGTTGCGGTATCTGCTTGTAAAGCGCCGTAGGCGACGCGCAGGTAACAGCCATCCTCCATCCCGAAAGTTGTGCCGGGAATTACGGCGACGCGATGTTCTTTTATCAGGCGTTCTACTAATTCCATTGCGCCTATTTTTGTATGAACTTTGAGCAGAAAATAAAACGCGCCATCCGCTGGCGGGACGGTGCATAAATCTGGGATAGAATAAAGTTGAGATAAGCATTTTTCGCGCACTTTGGCAATAGTTTGCAAGTGTTCGCGACAATAATTAATTCCCGCTTGCAATGCGCCTAAAGCGGCGTATTGAGAAATGACTGGGGGACAAATTACAATTGTATCTTGGATTTTTTTAACCGAAACGAATAAATGTTGCGGGATGACCATATACCCGATGCGCCAGGAGGCGAAACCATAGGCTTTGGAAAGGGAATAAATTAAAATTGTATGGTCGCTAGCGTCGGGAATTGCGCCTGGTGAAAAGTGCTGGACGTTGTTGTAGGTGAAGTATTCGTAAGTTTCGTCGCTAATGTGATAGATATTGCGATCGCAACACAATCTATTCACCGCTTCTAATGTTGCTTGAGGATATACTACCCCCGTGGGATTATTCGGTGAAATTGTGACAACGGCGCGAGTTTTGTCGGTAATTGCTTGTTCTATCTTATCGAGACAAATCTGGTAATTTTCATCTGTCGGGACGAGGACGGGTCTGCATCCCGCCATTGCGATCGCCATCTCGTGGTTAAAATAATAGGGCGTCAGTAAAATAATTTCGTCCCCTGGAGAAGCGATCGCCAAAACTGCATTCATAAACGCCATGTTCGCCCCTGCGGTGACGACTATGCATCGATTGTCGTTTATGTCAATACCGTTTTCGGATTTGAGTTTGGTGGCGATCGCATCGAGCAAGGGTACAATACCTTGTATGGCTTGATATTTGTGATTGTTTGGGATAGCTAAAAATTGCGAAATTTGCTCTATAGCTTGTTTTGGCGGCGCATAGGAAACTACCCCTTGTCCTAAAGATATTGTTCCCGGAGAAGTTCTGATTAGTTCTGCTACGACTGGGATAATTGGTAACTGCACCGCCTGCATTCTTGCTGTTTCGCTGTAGAACATGATTTTAATTTTGGTTGTTTTATGAGTTTATTTTAATACTCTTTTGCGAGTTTAAAAATGTGTTTTTAGTGAACCGCCATAGACGCCAAGGAAGAAGAGAAGAAAATATAGAGAAATAATGGGCGAGGTGGGATTGCGATATGCCAAGGGCTAGCTACGCGATCGCCGGTTACATATTATCAATATAAAATAGTAATAGATTGGATTCGTGGCTGAAAAATATGAGTTGTGGTGATTATTTTTTGAGACTTTTAGGTCGTCGAGATTACAGTGCTTACGAACTTCTGAAAAAAGGCAAAGAAAAGGGGTTTGAGCAAAGCGAAATTCATGAAGCGCTCGATGCGGTGCAACAAAAAGGGTATCAATCTGATATCCGCGTTGTCAATAGTATTATCAACTCCTCGAAAGGCCAATATGGAAAAGCGGCTTTGAAACGCAAGTGCCTGGAAAAAGGAATCGCTGCTGATGTTTTCGAGGAAGTCTGGATGGAACAAGCAGAATCGGATTCAAATGATTCTCTGAGCGAGTTAAAAGCTAAAGTGATGCGGAAGTACAAAGTCAGCAGCTTTCAAGATATTGACCCGAAAACTAAAGCTAAATTATTGAATTACCTTCAGTATCGAGGCTTTAATCCGTTTGAAGTTTTAGACCAATGGAAGAATGAAGAGGAGGAGTAATTATACCTATTTCGCTTGATAATGGGACAGATCAAAGAATTTACGGTGTGGGTTTTACCAATAACAGGGACAAAAACGCACAATTAAAATAAACCCGCCCCAAGTGTGGCACATTGATGGGAAAACGGTATTCAGGCAAAGAAACCCGGTTTTTTGAAAAAACCGGGTTTGTGGCGCAATCGTCGCTTGTCAAACGACTAAAGCTGCGATCGCTTTCAATTCGGCGGATAAATAAACTGATGCAGGGCAGGCAGGATGCCCACCCCACGTTCAGATAGCTATTTTTACTTTCTCTGCCTGCACCTATTTGCTATTACCCATTTCGACGGGAACTTTGAGATCGGCAGATAACTTGCCATCTGGCTTAATTTGTTCGCCTTCAATAAACGAACGCAACATCCAAGCCATTTCTTCGTGTTGTTGCATCAATTCGGTGAGGAAATCAGCCGTACCTTGATCGTGGAATTCTTCGCCGCACTGGTCGATGTGCTGGCGCATGTTGCGGATAATTTGTTCGTGATCTACTACCAAGTTTTCCACCATTCCGTGAGCGGTGGGCAGAGATCCGGCATCTTCTTTGATTGAAGCGTATTTGAGGAAACCTTCAGCCGTACCGACGGGGTAGCCGCCCAAAGTACGGACTCGCTCGGCGATCGCATCAATATTTTCTGTTAAAGCGGTATATTGTTCTTCCCACAGTTGGTGCAGCGAGCGGAATTGCGGTCCGACTACATCCCAGTGGTATTTTTTCGTTTTGATCAGCAGTAAATACGCATCGGACAAATCGGCGTTTAACAAGTCAATTACGCCTTGACGCTGCTCTTGCGATAAACCAATGTTCAACGGACGCATAGTTATTTTCTCAATTGTTCTACACTTTTCTAGTGCATCAAATTTACCCAGCCGTTGCATCAACCGATTGGAAGAGAGCTTCCTATGCTTTAGGTATAGGTTTGAGTGCGCTGACGTTGTAACGTTGGTAACTACTATCTCCCGTCCCATCGCGAATGCACCGCCTTCCTTAGACGATGGCGGCTCGCGCATTCGTTGTTTGCATTTAACGCGCGCGATCGCTTATACCATTCGTTATGATAGTCATTTGTCATTTTGGCGACCCATGACCCTCGTTCTCCGGGCTTACGCCTGAGAATGCCATTACCCATTACCCATTACCAAAAATGATATCCATATTCCCAAGCGCTACTGCTGTTGACTTATCGCGCATCCGTTTAGAAATTAGGTCTTTACAACCCCGCCTCGTCGAATGGCGCAGAAAGTTGCACCAACGCCCGGAACTCGGTTTCAAAGAGAACCTGACGGCGGAGTTTATTTCCCAAAAGTTATCGGAATGGGGCATCACCCATCAAACCGGAATCGCTAAAACGGGCATTGTCGCTACCATCGAAGGCAAAAAACAAGATTCTTCTCTCCAAAAGCCCAAGGTTTTGGCTATTCGGGCGGATATGGATGCATTGCCGATTCAAGAAGAAAACGACGTACCCTATCGCTCGCAGCACGATGGCATGATGCACGCTTGCGGTCACGATGGACATACTGCGATCGCATTAGGCACCGCCTACTACCTCTCCCAACACCGCGAAGCTTTCTCCGGTTCTGTAAAGATTATCTTCCAACCTGCCGAAGAAGGGCCGGGAGGCGCAAAGCCAATGATTGAAGCCGGTGTCTTGACAAACCCGGATGTTGATGCTATAATCGGCCTCCACTTGTGGAATAACCTGCCCTTGGGTACGTTGGGTATCCGCACGGGGGCGTTAATGGCGGCGACGGAAAGTTTTATTTGCAAAATTTATGGCAAGGGGGGACATGGTGCAATTCCCCATCAAACGGTAGATTCTATCGTGGTTGGGGCGCAGATTGTCAATGCATTGCAAACGATTGTATCGCGCAACGTCAATCCCATCGAGTCAGCAGTAGTAACGGTGGGCAGATTTCAGGCGGGAAAGGCAGTTAATGTAATTGCAGATACAGCAGAAATTGGCGGCACGGTGCGATATTTTAATCCCGAATTGGGCAAATTGATTCCGCAACGAATCGAGCAAATTATTGCCGGGATTTGTGCCAGTCACGGAGCGAAATACGAATTAGACTACAAAGGGCTTTATCCGCCGGTGATTAACAATGCAGATATCGCAGAACTGGTGCGTTCTGTAGGGTTAGATATTGTAGAAACTCCCTTGGGAATTGTGCCGGAATGCCAAACAATGGGCGGGGAGGATATGTCTTTCTTCTTGCAAGCAGTGCCGGGATGTTATTTCTTTTTAGGTTCTGCTAATCCGGAATTGGGATTAGCTTATCCCCACCATCACCCCCGGTTTGATTTTGATGAAACGGTGTTAGGAATGGGGGTAGAAATGTTTGTCCGCTGCGTGGAAAAATTCTATGCATGACTAACAGAGGGAGGCTCTGCCTCCTCCCACTCCCACTCGTTCCCAGGCTCTTGCCTGGGAACGAGATCGCGAGGCTCTGCCTCGCTTGAGGGAATGTTGTAGGGACAAGGCAATGATAAAATGTTCGCTCTCGAAACAATATTTCCCATGCCGTGTCCCTAC
>DNGJ01000343.1:19041-31453 GCA_003486305.1 Cyanobacteria bacterium UBA11371 | reverse complement strand
TTATCGCCCTACCCCAAGGAGTTCTGTACATTTCTGTAAAATAAGGGCCAAAGTGACTTGTATAGTTTCCTTCGGGGCCAAAGTGGTTATAAACTACGTCGAGAATGACGGATAATCCTTCTTTGTGCGCGGCGTCTACGAGTTTTTTCAATCCTGAGCTACCGCCGTAGGAACTTTGCACCGCAAACGGATAAACGCCATCATAACCCCAGTTGCGATCGCCTGGAAATTGCGCCACGGGCATAATCTCAATTGCGTTCACCCCAAACTCACGTAGCTCGCTCAAGCGCGGTATTATTGCCTCAAACGTGCCCGCAGGTGTAAACGTACCCACGTGCAGTTCGTACATTATCATTTCTTCTAAAGGTATACCCGACCACTCGCCGTCAGTCCAGTTCATTTTAGTATGATCTACTACTTCTGAAGCGTTGTGTACGTCTTTTGGTTGCGAGTGCGACGCTGGATCGGGAAAATCCCTTTCTCCGGCTATTTTGTAATAATAAAGCGTTCCCGGTTCAATGTTTTCTGCCATTATTGAAAAGTAACCCCGCGAGTCTTGTTCCATTGACAAGACGCGGTTTTCCGGAGATACAATTTGTACCGCTAACTCGTCGTGAGCAGGCGCCCAAACTGTAAATTCACAACGACCGTTACCAAGATAATTCGCTCCGATTTTCACTTTTTCTTTCCTGATAAATTTAGTGCAAGCTCTGCCTTAAGCAAGGAAAAACCCTGCAAGCAGGGCTAAGTCTTGACCAGGTTGACATTTAAACAGATTGAGCTAAATTAGTTTTGTATTGTCTTGCCTTTAGAGCGCTGAGTCATCTTTCTATCGGCAGAGCTTTTTGCCGAAAGTTTATAAGTCTAGAGATTCTGGGATTTGGCTGGGAAAGAGTGATGCGATCGCTACACAATTTTCCCCAACTTGTTCTACCATTAGGGGGTAGCAATCCACCCCTCTAAGCATAAATACTCTATACAGAGCGATAGTTGGGCGCTACTTTATGTGATAGCGTAAGTAGGGGGGGGTTATACCAATCAATCTGTGGAACCACGGAATATCTCGTTAAAGTGTGCCCCTACTGATAATGGGTAATTGTCAAGACGGCAAAAACCTGTGAATCCAATTACCAATTAGCAATTAGCAACTTGCGTTAATTGCATCATGAAAAATTGACTCGGAGTTCTAACAGGTCTGATGTTTGAGCGAGGATTGCAACAAATTTTTGACCGTTTGGTTGCTAGTATAGAGCGGGATGATTTAGTTGAAAAAACAACAAACTCTTTAAGAGAATTGCTAGGGGTCGATCGGGTAGTTTTATATTATTTTTACCGCGATTGGGCGGGGCGCGTTACATTTGAGTCGTTGAGTAACGAAAAGTTTTCTATCTTTGGTTCTACCGGCCCGGATGACTGTTTTAATGGCGAATATGCCGCGCTTTACCAAGCCGGACGAGTTCGAGCAATTCCAGATATTGAAACAGAACCAATTAATGATTGTCACCGAGATTATCTCCGCAGCTTAGGCGTGCGAGCAAATTTAGCCGTGCCAGTTTTGAATCAAAAAAGGCTGTGGGGTTTGCTGATTGCTCATCACTGCCAGGATACTCATTTTTGGACGCAATCGGATATTGAAGCAATGCAAAAAGCAGCAGATAGTTTAGCAATGGCTCCGGCAATTTGCCATAGTTAATATCGTTTACGGTTGCATCGAAATTACTCCGCGCAGGCACTTTTCTTGCAATTAGCAATTAGCAATTAGCAATTAGCAATTAGTAAGAAAGCTAAATTGGGGGAAAAAGGTATTTTTAGATTGCATTTATCGTTTTGGTGATGCCTGCAAGTTCTGCTACAGCTGTGACTAATTCAGCGGGGTCAATCGGTTTGGCAAGGTGCATTTGAAACCCCGCTGCAAGTGCTTGCTTTTGGTCTTGTTCTCCGGCGTAAGCAGTCAGAGCAACAGCGGGTATGTTTTCCCCTCGTTGCTGCTCTAAATCTCTCACCTGGCGAATAAAACTATAGCCGTCTTCGTCTGGCATCCCGATATCGCTCACCAGTACGTGGGGACTGTAGCTCTGGAGACACTTGATCGCCTCCTTCACGCAAGCAGCGGCGGTAACTTTAGCGCCAAACTGCTCTAGCACCATGACGATAAAGTCGCGGGCGTCGGTATTATCTTCTACAACCAGCACTTGCACGCAATCGAGGGAAGGGAAATGTGCATATCCGTTGCCATTATTTTCTGCCCAAGGTTCCGGATCTAACGCCTCAACAGCCAGGGGGAGATTCACCGTGAAGGTTGCGCCTTTGCCTTCCCCTTCGCTGTGGGCATAAATTTGACCATTGTGCAATTCTACCAAGTGATGGACGATTGCCAGTCCTAACCCCAGTCCGCCATGACATCGGGTGGTGGTACTGTCTGCTTGTCGGAAGTAGTCAAATACGTGGGGCAAAAAGTCGGGAGAAATGCCAACTCCGGTGTCGATGATTTGGATTTGGGCATATTGGGTGGTAATTGGTAATTGGTAATTGGTAATTGGCGATCGCTCGTTCTCTTTACCCGTTACCAATGACAGTTTTACTTTAACTTGTCCTTCAAGATCGGTAAATTTGATCGCATTTGACAGCAGGTTCCAAATTATTTGCCGGATGCGGTCAAAATCGCCAGTAACAATTTGTGCAGATGGCTCGAATTCGGTTTGTATTTGAATTGCTTTCGCTTCTGCTTGGGGGCGTAATGATTCTATTACCGAATCAATTAACGGAATCAGGTAAACTCGATCGAGCGATATCCGCAGTTTACCCTGGACGATCTTGGAAACATCTAGAATATCTTCAATTAATTGTGCTTGCGCTCTGGCGTTGCGCTCGATTGTTTGTAATGCTTTGACGGTGGTTTCTTCATTAAATTTTTTCTCTTGTAACAGTTGCGACCACCCCAAAATCGAGTTCAGGGGGGTGCGGAGTTCGTGAGAAACAATTGCCAGAAATTCATCTTTCATGCGGTTGGCTTCTTCCGCCTGTTGTCTGGCTGCTTGTTCGCGGATGAGTTGCTCGCGGTTTGCTTCTGCTTGTTTGCGATCGCTTATATCTTCAATTGTCCCGACATGCCCTAATAATTGCTTTTCTTCTGACAGCATGGGCGAGGTACGCACGCGCACCCACCGCTCTTTTCCATCGCTTCTTTTAATCCGAAATTCATCGGAATATTCTTTTCCTTGGTGCGTGCAACTTGACCAAGCATTTAGCACGCGATCGCTCTCTTCGCTATGGATAAATTTCGCCCACCCCTCTTCGTCTTGCTCTTCAATTTTAAACCCGCAAATTGCCTCGCAGCTTGGGTTACTGTAAGTACATCTTCCCTCAATATCTGTGAGGAAAATTCCCAGGGGAGAGCAAACCGATACCAAGCGAAATCTTTCTTCGCTTTGTCTTAGTTCTGCGTTCATTGCTGCTAGCTGGGCTGCTTGTCTTTTCACCTCCATTGTTTTTTTGAATAAATCTACAAATACCGCTACCTTTGATGTTAAAATAGTCGGATCGAACGGTTTGAGCATGTAATCTACCGCGCCGAGTTCGTAACCTTTGGCGACGAAGGTATTGCTAGTACTAAACGCGGTGAGAAAAATTATCGGAGTGTGACGCGATCGCTCCCGTTGTCTAATCAATGTCGCCGTTTCAAACCCATCAATTCCCGGCATCTGCACGTCGAGCAATATGACGGCAAAATCTTGCTGCAATAAGCACCTTAAAGCTTCCTCGCCGGAATGCGCTTTCACCAAGTTCTGCCCCAGTTTGTTTAAAATTGCCTCTAGCGCAATTACATTTTCCGGACGGTCATCTACTATAAGGATGTTGGCTTTTATGTCAGAGTTCATGTTGATTCAACCTTCAAAAAAAATTTTTATCTTTTAGCCAAAATTAGCTCTTAAGCAATTTTACGATAAATTTTCTCTTGAATATCCAATTCCTCATAACAATATTCGTGGGGAGTCATCTTCAGCGTTTCCTGTCGTCCCAAGCCTAAAACTCCAAAAATCCTCAAACTATCGTACAGCAGCTTGTGGACTCGAGCTTGCAGCTCTTGATTAAAATAGATTAAAACATTGCGACACAAAATCACGTTAAATTCATTAAAAGAAGCATCCGTAACCAGGTTGTGGGCTGAAAAAATGATATTTTCTTTCAAAAATGAGCGAATAATGGCATTATCGTAGGCAGCGGTATAGTAATCGGAAAGCGAGTGTTTACCGCCCGATTCAAAGTAGTTCTGGGAATAATTGCGAATTGAATCTAAAGGATAAATTCCAGTTTTGGCCTTGCGTAACGCGACTTCGTTGATATCCGTACCGTAGATGCGGCAGCGGTGATAAAGGTTTTCTTCGTAAAGTAAAATTGCCAGGGAATAAACTTCTTCACCTGTAGAACATCCCGCGTGCCAGATCCGAATAAAAGGGTAAGTTCGCAATAAAGGAATTACCGTTTTTCTAAAGGCTAAATAAAAGCTAGGATCGCGGAACATCGAAGTCACGTTGACTGAAAGTCCCAGCAGCAAGCGCTCCATACACTCGGGCTGATGTAGAACTTTTTCCAAAAGTCCAGAGACGCTGTTGAGCTTTTCAGATCGAATTATATTCCAAATCCGGCGTTTGAGGGAAGCCATAGCGTAGTTGCGAAAATCAAAGCCATAATAGCGATAGATTCCTTCTAGTAATAGTTGAATTTCAATTTCTTCGAGTTGGATCATGGGGGAGTCTTGAGATCTTGAGCAGGTGAGCAATCTTTGTAGGGGTGGGTAATACTTTCGGGGCGGGTTTTACCAACTATTCTGTGGAACCAAGAAATATGAAAGTTAAACCCGCCCCTACAACAATCAATAAATATTTGGTTAAACCCGTCCTACAACAACCTAATGACTAGCGATATAACCAAACTCGCAACAGGGAGAGCAATTGCTCGGTGTCAACGGGTTTGGTAATGTAATCAGATGCACCAGCTTCGATACATTTTTCGCGATCGCCTTTCATTGCTTTAGCAGTTAAAGCAATGATGGGAAGCGAGCGAAATTGTTCGATTTGGCGGATGTTACGCATCGCCTCGTAACCATCCATTTCCGGCATCATTACATCCATTAAGACGAGATTGATATCCGGATCGTTTTGCAACGCGGTAATGCCGTCTCTGCCGTTTTCGGCAAATGAAACGAGCATCCGCTGACTTTCCAGCAGACTGGTAAGCGCGAAAATGTTCCGCAAGTCGTCATCGACGATCAGAACTTTTTTTCCAGCTAAAATTGGGTCATTTTGCTGGAGTTGTTCCAATATCTGTCGTTTGGGTGCGGGTAAGTTCGCTTGGACGCGATGCAAAAATAAGGCAGTTTCGTCTAAAAGTCGTTCGGGACTTCGCACGTCTTTGACAATAATTGAATCGCTAATTCGCCGCAATTCGGTTTCTTCCTGGGGTGATAATTCCTTGCCAGTGTAGACGATAATCGGTAAATAACGCAGATTTGGATCTTGCTTAATTTGCTCGATCAGCGCTATACCGCTCATATCGGGTAATCCTAAGTCCAGCACCAGACAATCAAAGCGATTTTCCTTGAGTGCAGCAAGCGCCTCAGATCCCGTACCAACTGCGGTACTTGCGACATCGGTATTGCCGATTAATTCTACGATACTGCGGCGTTGGATTTCATCGTCTTCTACTATTAGTAGAGATTTTACCGGACGGTCGATAAATCCTTTAATATCGCCTAAAGCTTGGGTAAGGGTTTCGTGGGTGACGGGTTTTTGTAAGTATGCGATCGCACCCAATTGCAAAGAGCGCTGCTGTCCTTCTTCTACCGACATCATGTGGATGGGAATGTGACGGGTAGCGGGATCGCGTTTGAGGCGATCGAGAATTGTCCAACCATCCATCACGGGTAAATTAATATCCAACATAATCGCGGTTGGTTTCAATTCTCGCGCCATTGCTAACCCGCGATCGCCCCGAGATGCTACCAACCCTTTAAAACCCTGCTGGCGCGCCATATCTAATAAGATGCGGGCAAAGTTGAGGTCATCTTCGACGATTAAGAGAGTGCGATCGCCCGTTTGAATTGTTTCTCTGTCATCTTCTAATTCAGCCGGATTTAACGACATATTTCGTAGTTCCGCAGATTGATTGGTCAAACCCACCCCTACATTTTGGGGCGAGACGTTTCGTGATTCCCCAGATTGATTGGTCAAACCCGTTCCTGCATTCATCACCGGCGCGGATTTAGTTAAATTCTCTGTTTTAGTTGCCTGTAGGGGCGGGTTTAACGAGATATTTCGTGGTTCCGCAGATTGATTGGTAAAACCCACCCCTACAATTTTGTTCCCCTGCTCAAGAGCTCCCACAGGCGAGACGCCTGTGCTACCCTGCTCATCTGCTCCTCTCTTTGGCGAATAAGTCTGCGGTAGGTATAAAGTAAACGTACTACCTTTACCAGGTTGCGATTCTAGGCGAATTTCGCCCCCCAAAAGTTGAGCAATTTCGCGACTAATAGATAACCCCAAACCCGTACCGCCGTATTTGCGCGAAGTCGTACCATCTGCTTGTTGGAACGCTTCAAAAATAATGTGCTGTTTTTCAACCGGAATGCCAATTCCGGTATCTTTAACCGCAAAGGCAATAACTTTATCGGCACGGTTGAGGGTTTCCCGTTCCGAACTCCAACCGTTTGTTACGGTACCAACTTCTAACTTGACAGAACCTTGTTCTGTAAATTTAAACGCATTAGCGAGCAAGTTTTTCAGCACTTGTTGCAGTCGCTTCGAGTCGGTATAAATTGCCGCAGGGAGTCGGTCATCAAACGCGACCATAAAGTCGAGTTTTTTGTTTTGGGCAACTTGTTGAAACGTGCGTTCGATGTGGGTTTTCAGATCCGAAAATAAAGTCTGGTCAATTTCCACCGCCATTGTGCCAGACTCGATTTTTGCCAAATCTAGAATATCGTTAATCAGCGCCAGCAAATCGGTTCCGGCATGATAAATCGTGTGGGAGTATTCTACCTGTTTCGGCGTCAAATTGCCTTCGCTGTTGTCAGATAGCAGTTTCGCCAGAATCAGCAAACTGTTGAGCGGTGTCCGCAGTTCGTGGGACATGTTCGCCAAAAATTCCGACTTGTATTTAGAAGTTAAAGATAATTGCTCTGCTTTTTCCTCCAAAGAAACTCGCGCTTGTTCGATTTCGCTGTTTTTCCGCTCTACTTCCCGGTTTTGCGCCTCTAGTAGTTGAGCTTTTTCTTGCAATTCTTCGTTGGTTTGTTGCAACTGTTCTTGCTGATTCTTCAGCAGTTCTTCGCTTGCTTTGAGCGATTTTGCTTGTTGTTCGAGTCGCTTGTTTGTATCGGTGAGTTCTTTTTGTTGACTTTGCAATTCTTCTGCCAAAGATTGGGACTGCTTGAGCAGTTCTTCGGTTCTCATACTGGCAGCAATTGTATTAAGAACGATCGCGATGCTTTCGGTTAGCTGGTCTAAGAAGGTTAGGTGTATTTCGCTAAACCTCCGGAAAGATGCCAGTTCGATAATCGCCGTTACTTGCCCTTCAAATAATACGGGCAAGACGACGACGTTTAACGGCGTTGCTTCGCCGAGTCCCGAACTAATTTTGATATAGTCGTGGGGCACTTCAGTTAGCAGAATCCGCTCTTTTTCTAAGGCGCACTGTCCTACCAATCCTTCGCCTAAATAGAAGCGGTTTGATAAATGCTTGCGTTCGCGATAGGCATAGGTACTGAGTAGTTTTAAGAACGGCGGGTGGGTGTCCCCGTTTTCCATCATGTAAAACAGTCCGTGTTGGGCAGAAACCAAAGGCGTCAGTTCGGATAAAATTAATTTGGAAACTGTTTCCAAATCCCGCTGACCTTGCAACATGCGGGTAAATTTCGCCAAGTTTGTTTTTAACCAATCTTGCTCGGTATTTTTCTGGGTTGTTTCTCGCAAATTGGCGATCATTTGGTTGATATTATCTTTCAGGGTAGCCACTTCGCCTTGCGCTTCTACTGAAATAGACCGGGTTAAATCTCCTTTTGTTACCGCTGTTGCTACTTCCGCGATCGCTCTTACTTGCGTGGATAAATTTGCTGCCAATTCGTTGACGTTATCTGTTAAATCTCGCCAAGTTCCCGCCGCCCCAGGTACGCTTGCTTGTCCGCCTAATTTGCCTTCTATTCCTACTTCCCGCGCGACGCTTGTTACCTGGTCGGCAAAGGTTGCCAAAGTTTCGATCATTTCGTTAATTGTATCGGCTAAGGTGGCAATTTCTCCTTTAGCTTCTAACATTAACTTGCGCTTTAAATCCCCATTCGCAACTGCGGTGACAACTCTGGCAATTCCCCGTACTTGGGCGGTCAGGTTACTTGCCATTGAGTTTACATTATCGGTCAAATCTTTCCAAGTTCCAGCAACGCCTACGACATGTGCTTGTCCGCCTAATTTGCCTTCGGTTCCTACCTCTCGCGCTACCCTGGTAACTTCACTAGCAAAAGACGATAGTTGATCCACCATTGTATTAATGGTGTTCTTGAGATCTAAGATTTCGCCTTTTACGTCTACGGTAATTTTCTTAGAAAGATCTCCAGTTGCGATCGCACTCGCCACTTCGGCAATATTTCGCACCTGTCCTGTCAGGTTCCCCGCCATTAAATTCACGTTGTCGGTTAAATCTTTCCAAGTTCCCGCAACGCCTTTAACATATGCTTGAACGCCGAGTTTGCCTTCTGTTCCGACTTCCCGCGCCACCCTTGTAACTTCTGATGCAAAAGAATTCAACTGATCCACCATTGTATTAATGGTGTTCTTCAGTTCCAGAATTTCCCCTTTGACATCTACAGTAATTTTCTTCGACAAATCTCCATTCGCAACTGCGGTAGTAACTTCGGCGATATTTCGCACTTGGGCAGTTAAACTTCCTGCCATAAAGTTAACGCTATCGGTTAAATCTTTCCAAGTTCCGGCAACACCTGGAACTACCGCTTGCACGCCGAGTTTGCCTTCAGAACCTACTTCTCGCGCTACTCTAGTAACTTCAGACGCAAAAGAGTTAAGTTGATCCACCATTGTATTAACGGTGTTCTTCAGTTCCAGTATTTCCCCTTTTACGTCTACAGATATTTTTTTAGACAAATCTCCATTAGCAACTGCTGTCGTGACTGCGGCAATATTGCGTACTTGGTCGGTTAAACTTCCCGCCATGAAGTTAACGCTATCGGTTAAATCTTTCCAAGTTCCCGCTACGCCTCGCACATCTGCTTGCACCCCAAGTTTGCCTTCAGAACCAACTTCTCGGGCGACTCTGGTAACTTCACTAGCGAAAGAAGATAGCTGATCCACCATAATATTAATGGTGTTCTTCAGTTCTAAAATTTCCCCTTTAACTTGAACGGTAATTTTCTTAGAAAGATCTCCGTTTGCAATTGCTGTCGCAACTTCGGCAATATTCCGCACTTGTCCGGTCAAGTTACCCGCCATCGAATTGACGTTATCGGTTAAATCTTTCCAAGTTCCCGCAACGCCTTTCACTTCTGCTTGTACGCCTAATTTGCCTTCGGTTCCCACTTCGCGCGCGACTCTGGTAACTTCACTAGCAAAAGACGATAGTTGATCCACCATTGTATTAATGGTGTTCTTCAGTTCCAGAATTTCCCCTTTGACATCTACGGTAATTTTCTTAGAAAGGTCGCCGTTTGCGATCGCTGTCGAAACTTCGGCGATGCTTCGCACTTGTCCCGTCAAGTTACCCGCCATTAAATTAACGTTGTCGGTTAAATCTTTCCAAGTTCCGGCAACGCCTTTAACTTCTGCTTGTACGCCTAATTTGCCTTCGGTTCCCACTTCCCGCGCCACTCTGGTAACTTCACTAGCAAAAGAATTCAACTGATCCACCATTGTATTAATAGTGTTCTTAAGTTCGAGAATTTCTCCTTTGACGTTGACGGTAATTTTCTTAGATAAATCTCCATTCGCGACGGCGGTAGTAACTTCGGCAATATTCCTGACTTGCGCGGTTAAACTATTTGCCATAAAGTTAACGCTGTCGGTTAAATCTTTCCAAGTTCCCGCAACGCCTTTGACTTCTGCTTGCACTCCCAACTTACCTTCGGTGCCAACTTCCCGCGCCACTTTAGTTACTTCCGAGGCAAAAGAATTCAACTGGTCTACCATCGTATTGATGGTGTTCTTCAGTTCTAAAATTTCGCCTTTTACATCTACAGTAATTTTCTTAGACAGGTCGCCGTTTGCGATCGCTGTCGCCACCTCAGCAATCCCCCGCACCTGTCCGGTGAGATTCCCCGCCATCGAATTTACCGAGTCGGTAAGATCTTTCCAAGTACCTGCAACTCCCGGTACTTGCGCTTGTACCCCCAATTTACCTTCGGTTCCCACCTCGCGCGCCACCCGCGTCACCTCGGAGGCGAAGGAATTGAGTTGGGTGACCATCGTGTTGACGACTTGCGCCGTTTGCAGGAATTCGCCTTGTAGGGGTCTACCTTGAATTTCCGTTGCGATCGCTTGCGACAAATCCCCATTCGCCACCGCACGAATCACCCTCGCCGTCTCCGCCGTTGGTTGTACCAAGTCCGTAATTAAAGTATTAACCGAATCAATGCTATCTTTCCAACAACCTTTCGCATTTGCTAAAGAAGCGCGTTCGTGAATTTTACCTTCTTTCCCCACAACCGTGCTGATGCGTTCTAATTCCGCCGCCATTTGCTCGTTCATTTCGATAATATCGTTGAGCGCATCGGCGATTTTTCCCGCCATCCCAGTTTCGTCATAAGGCATTCTGACGGAAAAATTACCCTTTTTGACCTCTACCAAGGTTCTTAACAGTTGTTTGCAGTCCAGGTTATCCCCATCGCTTCTTTCTCGCCGATGCGGTTTATTTTGCTCAGTTTGGCGATTTTCATTATTCTTTTTTATAGGACGTTTTTGATTAATAGATTTATGCTGAGGGGAAGATGAAGACATAACTCGATTTAGCTCGGTGGGGATCGGTAATACACTGTTACATTATCTACTGTCAACGGTAATATAGGCATCCCATCCCAGGATAGAAACAGCCTGGTAGCGTTTCTTCCTTTGGATAGATGACCGAAAAAGGGTGAATAGATTAGGGGTGAGATATGAAGGGTTTAGAAATAGAAATAGGGAATTTAGTAGAGGCAGTAGTTAAGGCAGCGATCGCGGCAAATCAAACGCAAAATCTTGAGGATGCTTTGACGATTCGAGATCAATTAAACCGCCTACCTGACTCGCTAAAAACAGATGTTTTAAACGGCGTAATTCTAAATTTGGTAAAAATAGATCCAATTTTGTGTCGCTGGTTTATTTTAGATATTTTTCTGCGCGATGCCGATCCAGAAGGAAAAGCTGATGTAGCAGAAAGAATAAATATGTTAATAGCCGATTTGCTAATGGCTAATGGCTAATGGCTAATGGCTAATGGTTAATGGTTAATGGTTAATGGTTCAACAAACAAATCTAGCAATGAGCAATTAGCAATGAGCAATTAGCAATGAGCAATTAGCAATGAGCAATTAGCAAATCCCCAAAATTCTCCGAATAGCATCAATTAATTTTTCCGGTTCGACGGGTTTAGGTAGGTGCATTTGGAAACCTGCTTCATGGGCGCGTTTTTGATCGTATTCACCAGCATAGGCGGTGAGAGCGATCGCTTTTACCATCCCCCCATCTTCTGGTGCCAGAGATCTAATTTGCCGCATCAGCATATAACCATCCACATTTGCCATCCCAATATCGCTTACCAACAAGTCTGGTTTAATTTGTGGCAAAAGTTTTAGCGCTTCATCTGCCGATGCTGCCAAAGTTACTTCTGCACCAGACTCGTTTAGCACAAAGGCGATATACTCGCGCATATCCTCATCATCATCGACTGCCAAAACTCGCACGCCTTGCAATGGATAGGTTGTAGCAACAGTTGGCAGATTGGTTGGTTCGTCTGTTGTTGCTGCTGCATCTTTCCTTAAAGGAAGTCTGACCCTGAAGGTTGCGCCCATTCCTTCACCGGGACTTTCTGCCCAAACCGTACCCCCATGTAATTCTACCAAGTAACGGACAATTGCCAATCCCAATCCCAACCCGCCAAATTTCCGCGTTGTGCTGCTATCTGCTTGACGAAAGTAGTCAAACACGTAAGGAAGAAAGTCTCCTTTGATACCTTTGCCCGTATCAGTAACGGTAATTTGAGCGTAATTGGTAATTGGTAATTGGTAATTGGTAATTGGTAATTGTTCGTTGTTGGTAATTGGTAATTGGTAATTGGTAATTGGTAATTGTTCCTGAGATCTTGCACCAATAGACTGGGCGGGCGGGACGCCCACCCCACAAGAGGCTGATTGTTCTTGTGGGATGGGCATCTCTTG
>DNGJ01000343.1:0-18756 GCA_003486305.1 Cyanobacteria bacterium UBA11371 | reverse complement strand
ATCTCTTGTGGGATGGGCATCCTGCCCGTCTCGCCCATGTCAGGTGTAATATTTGAGTTTTCATTACCCTCGTTAAGAGGCTCCGCCTGGGAATGCGATGACCGATTACCCATTACCAATGACAGTTTTACTTCAACTCTTCCCCCATCCGGTGTAAATTTAACTGCGTTAGATACCAGGTTCCAAACGACTTGTTGAAGTCTGCTGCTATCTCCCAAAACTAAACCAACATTCGGGTTAAAGAAGGTTTGAATTTGAATTGACTTGGCTGCGGCGGAGAGGCGAACGGTTTCGATTGCGGCTTCAATGATGTTTTCTAAGTTAACCGGGGCAATTTTTAAACTTATTTTGCCGCGTAAGATGCGCGAAACATCGAGTAAATCTTCGATTAGTTGCGCTTGCAATTTGGCGTTGCGTTCGATGGTTTCTAGGGCGCGGGATGCAGTGGTTTCGTCGAACTTGCGACTTCGCAACAATTTCGCCCACCCCATAATCGGATTGAGCGGTGTTCGCAATTCGTGGGACAATACCGCCAAAAATTCATCTTTGATCCGATTGGCTTTCTCGGCTTCTTCCCTGGCTGTGCGTTCTCTTTCTAATAACTCGGATCTTTCGGCTTCGGCAGATTTACGTTGGGTAATATCGCTAAACGAAATTGCGACGCCATCCCCCAATTTTACGGTCATGTTGCGGAACCAACCTTTAATCCCTTCGGCTTCGTAGTAAATTTCAATATCGTGGGGTTCTCCGGTTTCGACAACTTGCACGTAGCGGTCAAACAATTCGCTGTTTTCTTTATTCCCCGGTAACACTTCCAATAGTCGCCGTCCGATTAATTCAAGAGCAGAACGTTGCAGAATTTCTTCTGCTTTGGGGTTGACGTAACTCCATGCAAAATCGATGATTTCTCCGGCTTCGTTTCGCACGCTTTGCATAATCGTAAAGCCATCGAGGGATAGTTCTTGGGTGACGCGGAACCTTTCCTCGCTTTGTTTGAGTGCGGCTTCCGTGCGCTTGCGTTCGGTGATGTCTAAAAAAGCACTAACTGCGCCTCTGGGTTGTCCTTGTTCGTCATATAAAGGCGAGGCATAGCCATATAAGTTAAATATTGCCCCGTCGTCGCGCACCACATCAATTTCTGCATCGCGCACTTCTACACCATGAATGATGGCGTATTGCAGGGGTAGTTCTTCCCCTGGTAATTCTTCACCGTGACGGTAAACTTTAAACGGCGGTGGGGGAGCATTTTCTGGTGGGGTGGTGGAAGCATTCCCATCGGGGGAGATGTTGAGGATTTGAGCAAAAGCTCGGTTTACCTGGATGTGACGGCATTGCGGATCGTTAGCGATCGCAATCGATATCGGTATAACTTCAAACAAGGTTTGCAACTCGGATACGCGGCGCTGCAAGTCAAGATTGAGTGCGGCGATAATTTCTTGGTCTTGCTTGAGTCGGGTGATGTCTTCGGCGATACCAGCGGCGCGGATGGCATTGCCAAATTCGTCTTGAATCGGAACGGCGCGATCGCGTATCCATCGCATTGTGCCATCGGGACGGATAACGCGATACTCAACATCGTATCCGCCAACGAGCGATCGCTCGGAAAAAACAGTGCGAATTCGTTCCCGGTCTTCGGGATGAATCGCCTCGATCCATTCGTTAAAATTAGCGTACAAACTTTCGCACTCACGCCCCCAAATTTTTTTGTAGGCGGGAGAAACATAAATCAGTTGCTCTTGTTTTGGATCGGATATCCAAAACACATCGTGCAAGTTTTCTACCAGTTGGCGAAATCTTTCTTCACTTTGGCGCAGAGCTTGTTCAAATTGCTTGCGTTCTGTAATGTCGTAGAACGTAGCGATCGCCGCCTCGATTTCTCGGGCACTATTGCAAATCGGTCTAGAATCAACTAACAGCGTTTTGCGCCCATCGGGGAACAAAATTTCCATCTCTTCACCTGTGACAATTTCTCCTTTAACGAGACTGCGCGCTAAAGGCATTTCCTCTGCGGTGTATGGTCGTCCATCCGAGTGAAAAACTGGGTGCGTTGGCTGAACGTAATCTTCCACCCCTTCCAGATTTAGGGAAAATCCAGCTAAAATTTGCTGTGCTTGCGCGTTTGCCAGCAACAAGCGACCGCTAGGCGCTTCTACCACTATCAATCCCGCTGGCATTTGTTCGATCGTCGCTTGCAAAAGCTTTTGCTCTGACTTGAGTGCTTCCAGCAGGCGAAGGCGTTCTTGTTCCGCTTGTTTATATTCTGTCAGGTCGCGGGAGATACCCAGCACCGAACTCACCTTGCCATCCGGGGCAAATTCAGGCACGAGCATAGAGTGATAGTAGCGCTTGCCTTTTGGGGTGGAGAACTCGAACTCGATAGTCTTTCCTTGTTTAGTATCAAAGACTTGCCGCAGATTTGGGTCCCAAAGATTACAAACTTGCTCTGGAAACCCCATTTCCGGACCAGTCATACCCAGGAACGCTTCTGGCGGCATTCCAGTTGCTTGCTCGACTGTCGGACTTACATACACGTGACGCAAGTTTTGGTCAAAGCGAGCGATAATATCCGGCGAGTTTTCTACTAATGCTTTCAATTCCTGCTTTTGCTGCTCAAGCGCCGCCTCGGCTTGCTTTTGGTCGTGAATATCCGTACAAGTGCCAAACCAGTTAACAATATCACCAACCGAGTTACGTAAAGGAACTGCCCGCGTAATGTGCCAGCGGTAAGAGCCATCGGCTAGTGCGAGGCGGAATTGCGCTTCAACTGGGTTACCAGTTGCCAAACCAGTTTTCCACTGGCGTAGCGTTTCTGACAAGTCATCTGGGTGAATAGCCCGTTGCCATTCCCATCCTTTGGATGTCTCCGGTGTTAGCCCGGTGTAGTCGTACCAGCGCTGGTTAAAATACTCCACGAATCCATCGGCGCGGGCGAACCAAACGAGTTGGGGCACGTTTTCCGCCAGCACGCGGTAACGCTCCTCGCTTGCTTGTAGCTTTTGCAAGTTAGTTTCAGCCCGCCGTTTCGCATCCCGCAACGCAGTGTTGAGGGAATTGATGAGCAGCGTTACCAATACAAAGACGCCCAACTGGATCAAGTTCGCCAGATTTATGCCTGCAAACGAATGAATTGGCGGGATTAAGAAGTAGCTGATGGCGAGGGTAGATAATAGAGTAGCGAGTAACCCCGCCCTCATACCGCCGTAATAGGTGCTGATGGCTACCGCTGCATAAAACAGCGCGTAGATCTTGGATGAGGTGGACGGCTCTAGCAGTAGGGTGAGTAACAGAGCGATCGCCACGCTACTAGCAGCAACGCCGTAGCACCAAAGTTGATAACGCGGTATTTTGACCATGAAAGTTGCCAAGGAATTTTATTCCCCGTAAGTCGCCAGCTTTCTTTACCTTAGATAGGTGACAAATCTTTAGCAACTTACCCTAAGACGTATTTACCTTGTTGGGAGCGGGAACAGTGAGAACAATTCTCCCTACTTTTGCACATCTTCCACATCTTCCCCGCCATTTTTAAAGATGCTGTGAAGAGTAACAAAGCCACCTCTGCCTTTTGGTTTTTTGGTCTAAAATGTTACTTAATTTAAAATAGCGGGGAACGAAGCTACTTCCAACAAACCATTGAGCCTGGGTCACCTCACAAGGAATGACCAAATACGTATGAGCCTTGATACTGGTATTTCTGGGATTTTGGGGAGCGCGCCTCGCTTCGCCAATAAAAACAAAAAGGACATGCCGCGCTTAAACTATGAAATTTCGCAAAAATAGTTTGATATTCCAATTAGTTAGTTATTATTCAGTTTTATCGCTGCTAGTTCTTGGCCTTTTGGCGACTACTGTTTATTTGCAAGCACAAAACGCCCTGGAACAATCTGTAGTCGATCGACTCACCGTAGCCACATCCTTAAAAGAATACCAGCTCCAAGATTGGATCAAAAACCAGCGTCAAGATATTCTTTGGCTCGCGCAAGTGCCGGAAATCCAGGAACAACTGGCGATTTTGTACGTCAAAGACCAATATGACCCGGAACGAGAATTAGCTTACGCGCGGCTGAGAAAAACTATATCAGATATTAGTGCCGTTAAGCCAAGTTTGCAAAGTATTTTAATCACGACTAACGGCAATATTGTCGTTTTTTCCTCAATCGATAAAAGTTTAGAAGGGAAATTTTTTCGATTAGAAGAACCGATAGTTTATTTTACGCGAGAGACAGCAGAGGCGGCGGCGCCGAAGTTTTATACATCGCCGCAGAGTGGAGAAGCGAAGATTACCTTTGCGACTGGGATTTTTAACCAAGAGGGACAGAGACTGGGAGCGATCGCAGTTAATTTAGACTTAAAAGGTATCGAGGAATTAATACGCGATCGCACGGGATTAGGAAGCAGCGGCGAAACTTATCTAGTAGGAAAATTAGCCAACCGAAATGTTTTTATCTCAGGAAGACAGGCGGGAAGTAAAAAATTTGCCGAAGGACTTCGCAGCTTCGGTATCGACGCCGCCGTCGCAGGTTCTAGCAGTTTTGGACGCTATAAAAACTATGACGGAATTCCAGTGGTAGGCGTTTATCGCTGGCTGGAAAAACAGAATTTAGCACTATTAGCCGAGATCGAACAAACAGAAGCCTTCGCGCCAGCTAGACAGCTAGCCAGTACAATTGTAGGAATTGGATTGCTTTTGTCTGGATTATTGCTAGTAGCAGTGTACTTGCTATCGCGCCAAATTACGCGACCGATTTTAGCCATGACTAAAACCGTAACCAAAGTAGCTGCTGGCGATTTAACCCAAACCGTTAGCATTAAAAGAAAAGACGAATTAGGAGTTTTAGCCAAAGCATTTAACAGCATGGCTGCTCAACTGCAAAGCGCATTTGATAAATTAGAAAAATCCAAAGCAGAACTAGAAATTAGAGTAGAAGAACGCACCCAGCAATTGCAAGAAGCGCTAAAAATTGTCGATACCGCAAGTAAAGCCAAAAGCGAATTTCTCGCCAACATGAGTCACGAATTGCGTACCCCCCTCAACGGCATTTTAGGTTATGCCCAAATTCTCCAACGTTCAAAAACTTTGACAGAGAAAGAACAAAAAGGAGTGGGTATTATCTATCAATGCGGTTCGCACTTATTAACCCTAATCGAAGATATTCTTGACCTGTCCAAAATCGAAGCCAGGAAAATGGAACTTCATTCCGCAGAAATCCATTTTCCGTCCTTTCTGCAAAGCGTCGCCGAGATGTGTCGCATTCGAGCCGAACAAAAAGGTCTGGCTTTTATTTACCAAAGCGATGGTAACCTTCCCATCGGCGTTTGCATAGATGAAAAACGCCTGCGACAGGTATTAATTAACTTACTGGGAAACGCGATAAAATTCACCGAAAATGGCGGAGTAACATTCAAAATAGAGGTAATGGGTAATGGGTCATCCCATTCCCAGGCGGAGCCTCTTAACGAGGGTAATGAAAACGAACTTAACCAATTACCAATTACCAATTCCCAATTACCCATCACAAAAATTCGCTTTCAAATTGAAGATACGGGGGTGGGAATGACTCGCGAACAATTAGAAAAAATATTTTTACCATTCGAGCAAGTGGGAAACAGCAAAAAGCAATCAGAAGGGACGGGATTGGGCTTAGCAATTAGCCAAAAAATAGTATCTTTAATGGGGAGCAATTTAGAAGTACAGAGTGACCCAGGGAAAGGGAGCATTTTTAGCTTTGATTTAGACTTGCCTTTAGCATTAAACTGGGCAGAAACTTCGAGAGTAGCGCAACAAGGAACTATTATCGGTTTTGAAGGTCAAAAGCGGAAAATTTTAGTTGTAGATGATAGATGGGAAAATCGTTCGATTTTGGTGAATTTACTCGAACCGATTGGATTTGAATTAGTCGAAGCGAAAAACGGTGCAGAAGGTTTAGAAAAAGCCGTCGAGTTTCAACCAGATTTAATTATTACAGATTTGGTGATGCCGGTGATGGATGGATTCGAGATGCTGCGACGCTTGCGACAGATAGGGGGGTTAAAGGATGTTGTTGCGATCGCTTCTTCAGCCAGCGTATTTGATATCGATCAACACAAGAGTTTAGATGCAGGAGCTAATGAGTTTTTACCTAAACCCTTGCAAGCCGAAAAATTGCTAGAAATGCTGCGATCGCACATGGAATTAACATGGGTTTACGAAGCGCGAGAACCCCTGAAAAAAATTGTTTCATCACCCGCTAAAACCCTTAGTTCAGAAGACATCATACCCCCAAGTTCAGATATCTTGATGCAACTGTACGAACTTGCTAAAAAAGGAGATCTCGATGAAATCGTAGAAACAGCTAACCAGCTTAAACAATCCCAGCCTGAATCAATACCGTTTGTCCAAAAATTAGTTGAATTAGCCGAAAACTTTCAGGTAAAACAAATTCAAAATTTTATTAACAAATTCCGATCAGCTAATTAATTTGGTTAAAACAATGACAGAATTTATTTTAGTTGTAGATGACAACCCTACTAACTTATCAGTACTAACCCAAGCACTAAAATCTGCGGGGTTTAAAGTGCGGGTAGCGGTGGATGGTGAAAGTGCAATCGAACAAGTAGAATATGACCAACCCGCACTGATTTTGTTAGACGTTCAAATGCCGGGAATTGATGGTTTTGAAACCTGTATCAAACTGAAATCTAACCCATCAACTTATGACATTCCGATCATATTTATGACAGCCCTTGCCGATAAAGAAAGTAAGCTTAAAGGGTTGTCGTTAGGAGCGGTAGATTATATCACAAAACCCTTTGAACAAGAGGAAGTATTAGCGAGAGTTAAGGTGCATTTAAAACTGCGATCCTTAACCAAAACCCTGGAAGAAAAAAATACTCAACTCTACCAGTTGAACGAGGGATTAGAACAACGAGTTGCCGAGCGAACGGCAGAACTGCAAAAAGTTCAAATTCAAATGATTCAGCAGGAAAAACTTTCGAGTTTGGGGGAATTAGTCGCTGGTGTTGCTCACGAAATTAATAATCCAATCAGCTTTATTTCTAGCAATATTGAACCTGCGAAGCAATATGTAGCAGATCTGACCAGAATATTGCAACTTTATCAAAAACATTATCCTCAACCAGTTGCGGAAATTGCCAAAGAATCATACGACGTAGACTTAGAATTTATTTTAGAAGATCTGCCCAAAATTCTCGATTCGATGAAATTGGGTTCCGATCGCATTCAAAATATTTCTAACTCGTTGCGGAACTTCTCGCGCTCGGATATTACGACAAAAATGCCGGTAAATTTGCATGAGGGAATCGATAGCACTTTGTTAATTTTGCGCCATAGAATGAAAGCCTGCGGTAACCAGCCGGAAATCCAAGTCATTAAGCAGTATGGTAAACTCCCCCTTGTGACGTGCTATCCCGGACAAATGAATCAGGTATTTATGAATATTTTTGCCAATGCAATTGATGCGTTACAAGATGGTAATGGCAAAGAAATTACCAACGAGCAACTACCTACTATTAAAGTTGGCACTGAAGTTATCGATAAAAATAATGTAGCAATCCGAATTGCTGATAACGGTTCGGGCATGACCGAAGAAGTAAAACAGCATATTTTTGAGCCGATGTTTACTACCAAAACCGTAGGGAAGGGAACGGGGCTAGGATTGTCTATTTGTCGCCAAATTATCGAAGAAAAACATGGAGGCAATTTAAGCTGTATTTCAGCACCGGGAGAAGGGACAGAGTTTGTCATCGAAATACCACTCGGCTAAATCTGCCCAAACTATTAGGCTGATATTAACTAAGTTTGAGAGCGTAAAGTAGGGGCGGGTTTAGTTTATTTAAACCCGCCCCCACTTACAAAAATATTTTGTTTTATGACACTTTCCTATGACATATTTATTTAATAGCAGGTTGTAACCCTGGTAGGATGAGAAACCTTGATACGGGCGCTAATTTGAAAGCATTATTTTCAATTACAGCATCAAAGTTTTAGGAGGAAAACAATGGCTAAACTAAACCCGGTGCAGCTACAAAAGCACCTAAAAGGGGTTAACTATCCAGCTAAAAAGCAAGATTTAATCGATCACGTTAGGCAAAAAGGTGTTGAGGAAGAAGCCATCTCAGCATTAGAGAAATTACCAGATCGGGAGTTTAAAAATCCCATTGAACTAAGCCAAGCTATTGCCGATCTTAAATAAGAAAGTGTGCAGGTGTGCTTCTTGTGCAGAGGGGAATTTGAATGTACAGCGGATTGTAAGCGAGTGAGCAAAAGCCTTAAGGCTTCGACAGCAGTGTGCGGGCAGCGTTAACGCTGCCCGCACACTGCTGTTGGTGTACCTCATACGGCTGCAATCCGCTATATATTTTCCCCTGCTCACCCGCTCAAGAAGCGCACCTGCACAAGAAGCACACCTGCTCGCTTCCTCAGCGCTTGAGAAACAAATAATAAAGTTGTCCGTTTCCGACAGTAACTCCGGCGCGATCGCCTGCTATTTGACCGCTACCTAAAAAATAATCTACCCGCCCCGCGCCTCGAATTGCACCTCCCGTATCTTGGTCGAGTACGTAACGGCTAACAATCCGCTGTTCCATCTGACCTGTAGCATTAACATAGGGAATTTGGGCGTGAATTAGTGCTAAAGCACCGGGTGGCATTAAAGATTTATCCGTAGCAATTGAACGCTCTGGAGTTAGGGGAACGTGAATGCTTCCCATAGCAGGACGACCGTGGTTTTCTTGGAAAAAAACAAAGCTGCGATCGCGCGGAATATAAATATCCAATTCCTCTGGATTTTGTTGGAAATATTGCATAATTATCGGCATCGTTACCCCTTGTTCCGGTAACTTTTTATCGTCGATTAACGATCGTCCCAAACTGGTATAATTATAAGCAGTATTTCCCGCATATCCTACCGTCGTTTGAGTGCCATCGGTGAGTTGCAGTCGCGCCGAACCTTGGATTTGAATTTGATAAGGTTCGAGGCGATCCTTGAACCAAAATAACTGCAATCCCCGCAACTTTCCTTGGTCACCTTGCAAACCATCTTTTCCTTCTAATTGTTCGCGGGTAGGATGGGGTCTGCGCCAAGATTTTAAATCGGGGGGTAATCGATAAATCGGATAGCGATATTCTGGCGTAGGAACGCGACTAGCAGTATAAATTGGTTCAAAATAAGCGGTGAATAAAACATTACCAAATCCGTCTCTACCGATGGCTTGGTAGATATCAAACTCGCGGTAAATTGCGGCTTGCAGTTCTGCGGGCGATCGCGACTGAATTACCAGTTGTTGAAATCGCGTCAAACTGCGAATTGCTCGTTCCCGCGTAATTCCAGCCACGCGGTAGCGGCGATAAGCGGCGGCGGCTTCCGCAGTTTGCAAGTAACGCAAACTTTGATCGATTGATTCCAAAAGCGCTTGTTTATCTCCAGTGTTACCGTTTTGCTCCCACAATTGTTCGTCAAAACCCCAGCGCCTAGACTGACAGCAAACTGTAAAAGCTGACTTTTTTACGGGTAACAACGGTATCCAATTCGGCGCGGGTAACTCGAAAACGGGTACGTCAGATTGAGGGATGGAGGCGGAAGTATCCGCCAGGTTTTGCGCTATAGTCGGCGTACATCCATCGAGATCGACTAACACCGCGCCTAAGCTGAGGGCGATAATAGCAAGTTTCCTTCTCATAATCGGTTTTATATCTGCCTGACGGACGATGACTTTAGTTTAATACTCCCTCGCAGAAACCGGGTTTCTTTAAGAAACCCGGTTTCTTTTACAAATCCGCCTTTGGACGCAGGATAGACAAGCGATCGCAACGCTAACACTAGATCAGAAGCTCAAACGGGTAAAATGCGTATTTTCTTTTGGGTGACTTTATCTTTTTTGGTTGTAGGAGCGATTTCGCTGCTGTTGCAACCCGTAATTGATGTTCGCGGGGTCGGGTTATGATCGCGAATAACCTTGTTGGCGAGAGAGAGAAAAAGCAACTCATGTCTAGGGCTTATTCAACCCTTTCAAATACTATCGTAGAAAAGACTAGGGAAAGCGAATCAGCACTGAAATTAGCAGATGATACCTGTTACTCGCGTTTTTTCCTCCATCCTACTCCCACGGATAAAGTTATTTTATTTTTCCACGGATTCACCGCCGTTCCCCAGCAATTTGTCTCGATTGGGGAAGCGTTTTTTAACGCGGGATACAATGTTTTAATTCCGCGTTTACCCGGTCATGGACTTGCAGGTAATTGGGATAAAAAAAATCCGCCCCCCCTGCCACAAAATCGGGTAACTTATCAGGAATTTGGGCTGGAGTGGCTAGAACGGGCGCGGGTTTTTGGAGAAAAAGTCGTTGTGGGCGGGTTATCGGGTGGCAGCACTTTAGCCGCTTGGCTGGCGCTAGAATGCCCTCAAAAAATTGACCGAGCTTTGATATTTGCTCCTTATTTAAGCAACACTAATAAGTTAGTAGATTTGGTAGTGCGATTGTTCAATATTTACTTTGAGTGGAAAACGCCGCCTGGAGCGGTGAATTATGGTTATGAAGGCTTTTACATGCCAGCACTGCGCTTGTTTTTAGACATGGGAGATGAGGTACTCCAACGCGCCAAAACTAGCCCTGCTGCACCGATGTTAATTGTATCGAGCGAATGCGATCGCGCCGTCGGCAGACGCGAACCTCAAAAGTTATTCAAAGCTGTGGTAAAATTTCAACCCAAATCTCAGTATATCGGCTTTGAAAACACATTAAATATCCCTCACAACATGATGACCAAAGAAGAGGGAAATAAAAATCAAGATTTAGTTATTTCTATGGCATTAGCCTATGTTGGTAATGGTAATGGTAATTGGTAATTGGTAATTGGGATTATTTTCTATTACCGACGATGTTATCGCTGATGTATTCATAAAGAAAGTAAGGCTACAGTGATATTATCGTGTCCGCCTTTGGAGCGCGCAAACTCGACTAAACTACGGGCAACCTCAACCGCATCTTTATCCGATTTCTGCTTGACAAGATGCGCCATTTGTGAAGGTTCGGGGGCGTAATGCCACATGCCATCAGTACATAAAAGCAAATATCCAGACCCAGGAATATTAAAATTCACAATCGATGGCTGCCAATTTTTTCCTATATCCACACCTAGCCACCGAGTAATTGCATGTGCTTGGGGATATTTTCTCGCTTCAATTTCGCTCATTTTTCCCGATGAAACGATATTGTAAATCCAAGAATCATCCTTTGTTAATTGCTGAGAACCTTGGGCAGAAATCCAATAGGCGCGACTGTCACCAAGCCAACCAATTGTAGCAATATTATCAACAACAACGGCGGCGACAATTGTTGTTGATGGCGGGTCTATATTTCCACCATTTGTATAGGGAATATCGCAGACAGATATCAGTGCTTCGCCGATGGCAATTTTCATTGCTTCTGCCGATTTTACCGCGCCTTTTTGAATAGCAGCCGCTAGCGCGACGGCTGCTTTATCCGCAGCAACTTTAGCGGCTAATTCGGGTTTTTGCGAACTAGAAACCCCATCGCAAACAACGAGTACATAGACGTTTTTTCCCTCAACTTTGATACAAGCGAGGTAGTCTTCGTTGTGGCGGTGTCTGAGTCCTCGGTCGCTAATTCCTGCTAGGTTAGATTGTATGGTAATTTCTATGCGATCGCCTGCGTGCGCTTCCCCTCTAAAACCGCAATTACAACGATATCCCTCAGCATCAATTGCTTCAGAAGGCGCGCCGCATTTTTCACATTTGTCGCTTACAGCTAGGGGCGTACCGCATTTTTCGCAGAAGCGATTCCCTCTTATTACTTTCGTACCGCAATTCGGGCATTGCAAATTGGTAATTGGTAATTGGTAATTGTTCATGGTTATAAATTTAATTATTACAAAGTTCAAAGCGGATAATTCCTGGTTTTGATCCTTCTCCAATATAGACAAAATTACACTTTTCTAGCAATCGCTGCGAGGCTTTAAGTTCTGGTAAAGTTTCTGCGATCGCTCTTTTCACTTCTGGATGTTGAAACGCCCAATTCACAAGTGCTTTAACGGCTTCTGTCCCGTATCCTTTGTTTTGATATTCCGGTAAAATTGAATACCCAATTTCTACCGTACCATCAGCAGATGCTTGCCCTTTAAAGCCACCGTTACCGATAGTAACCCGTTGCTTTTTTACCAAATCGTTTAGCACAAAATACCAACCCAGCCATCCGACTTGATGCGGATTTTCCTGGCATTTTTCTAAGAACCACAACAAAGTTTGTTCGTCGTTTAATGGCGGAGGCCAATTCTCAGGAACTCTCGCGTCTAAAAGTTGGGAAAAAGTAGAGCGACAGCGAGTCTCTGCCTGCACAATTTCTAAAGTGCAAGCTATCAATTCCAAACGCTCTGTTTTTAGGTTAAATTTTGACATTGTATTTGGTAATTGGTAATTGGTAATTGGTAATTGGTCACAAGGTTAAATAAACTGTCGATTATTGCATCGATGGGGAGGTATTACCCGCCCCTGCATCACTGACTAAAACAAGCTTTTGGAAACCACGCGGTTTGCTTCATCTCCATTCGTTAGATTTGCCATCGGGCGCCAGGATTTTTATAGTCCTTTTGTTAGATTCACTTCCTCTAACGTCTGTTCCAGAATTGCGCTAGAATAATTTGGTGAAATTACAGCATTGCTTGCCAAAATTCGACAGTAATAACCGCAACTGGCTTGCCTTTTAATGTTATAATTAATTTGTTTTAAGTCAAGTTTGCACTGCAAATTCCTCTGGGTCAATTCCCCAATTTACCCATGCGATCGCTTCCCGCGCCGATTGCACGTCAGGCGGTACGCGCAAAGCGTGAATGTATCCCGTACTCGGACAAGTCATTTTTAACAGATAGATATCTTCTACATCTAGATTTGAATCAATTTTTAACAAAGTGTATTCTTGCCAAGTATCTAATTCAGTTGCTTGCAATTCCTGGCAAATTCGGGCGTAACCAATCCCCTGAATTAACACTCGCCGAAGTTCTGCGTTACGCTCTTTTAAAAGCCATTTACCTCGCCACTGCTTTGGAGGAATGGAACCATATTTTCCCGGTAATCTCACGCCATGATAGGCGTAGACACTATATCCATCAGCAAACTGAATTGCTGGCTTTCCTTCTGCATGTAGAAGCCCTCGATTATCAAATGATAGCTCGATTGGGCGATCGCATACCACACAAGTATTTGCATAAGGGAAAATATATCCACAATTCTTAACTAAATCCTGAAACAATTCCCATTTTTCTCCCTCACTGGGACAGTTTAATACGTTTGTGCAGAAATCAAACAAACAAGCACTTCTAGCCCAGTCATAGGAGTAAATGCAGTTCTCGCAGTTTTCTCCCCGTGACTGTTCAAAGGAGTAAACTAATTGGCTGTTAAGTTGGTTCCATAATGCCAGTCGCACCCCCAGCCATAACTTCTTCCTTACTTCTTTTCCTATTTGCTCCCACATCAAGCTTGCTAATTGTGCTTTGTGTTGTTGAATCAGGTTGCTTAAAGCGATGTGAGCAGACGTGTAAGGACTATCATAAAAAGCAATTAATGGTTCTTCTTTACCAATTGCAGCATAAGCAGCTTTGACTGCTACTGTGGCTTTTTTTCTGTCTATTCGTTCGGTAGAAAGTGCAATTTGCCTCCACTTTTCCCGATAAATTGGAATCAGTGCTTCTTGCTCAGGTGTAAGCTTTTCAATTAGCGGCATATTCTCTACCTTCTCTATCAGTTACTTCCAAACGCCTTTCTCTCGCCCCCTCCCGCCCTGCAATAAATTGCAGGGCTAATAGCTTAAGTCGGTTAAAACCGACTAAATTTTTACTATCTTCAGTCCGTTTCAACGGACTTTAGCTATTAGCCAGGGGTTTTAACCCCTGGCGGGCTTTTGGGCTTTTGGGCTTTTGGGAATCACGCTCAAAACAAGTAAGAGCGAGGATATCCTCGCCCCTACTAGAGATAATACTTTCGGTTTAGTTCTTGGTCATATTGGGCGACCAACTCAGCGGCTTTATCTAAAGGAGTTGGTCGAGTCTATAACAGCCGCTTTGCATCAGCCCCGCTCTGGGAGAGAATAGCATTTTCTGCTACTCCTCGCGCTAGGGCTTGGGCTTGGAGGGCGTCGAGTCGTCCGCTTTGTTGGCTGCGTAGGCTCATTCCTCTTTAGCTATATATTCCTTCACTTTAGCTATGGAGTTTTCCGGACAAATCCGGATCAAATTTAAAATATTCGATCAAAGCCTTTATCTGCGCGGAATCTAAGCGCATCTGTTCCAGGGTAGCCAATGTTATTACCGAAACAGAGAGCAGAGATTATTATATTCCTATGAAAAGTACAGTGCGATCGCTTTTAATCCCACTCACCCTCCTAATAGCTGGAATTAGCCTCACAGAAGTTGTGATGGCGACACCCGCTAACAACGCCGCCACCAAACAAGCGAGGCGCTGCACTCCCAGGACATGTACGCCTTATAGAGCCAACTTTGAGCGCGCCATCGCCAATGGTACAATCAGCCGACCTTCGCGAGTTCCAGGGGTAGAGCAAGCGATCGCATTAGCAGATCGTGCCATGACGCGGGGCGATCGCACCACCGCCGCGCTTCGTCTCGCCCAAGCCTTAGTCATCCTATCCGAAGAACAAGGAACCGAAAGTGCGATCGCTTACGAGCGTACCTTAGAAGCCGACATGAAAGCAAAAAAAGGCCAGTCCCTCAGAACAGCCCTACCCTTATTTGGACGCATCTTTCCTCAAAATCGCAATCCATTTAGGTAATTGCTAATTGCAAGCTTGCTAATTGCAAGCTTGCTAATTGGAAATTTAGAATAGGCTCATGTACCAAAAATACCTACCTCTTCTTTTCTCTTTCCTGGAGCGTTCTGGAGCGCAGGCGAGCGGTTCGTTAAATAAGGTTGCTAAAATAGCTAATCGCTAATGGTTAATTGCTCATGGAAATACTTTCCGACTCTACTATTAGCCATTAGCCGTAGGGGAAGAGAGCATTTGCGCTGTTATCTTGTCGGTAAATCTGACATATTTCATCGCATTTGCTAATGCCTCCGGCACGCTGCGCGAACGCCCTTACACGCCATTAGCCATTAGCCATTCTCACAAACCCAAATCTACCGCAATTCGATGAGCGCAAGCAAACCCAGAAAACGCCACCGCATTTAAACCTTGACCCGGAAACGTACTATCTCCCACGCAATACAAACCGGGTATTGATGTGCGATTAAACGGCATTCCCAACAACCCCATTAACTTGCGCCGAGGAATTGGCCCATAACTCCCATCTACCCGCCCCAAATAGCGGCGATGGGTGCGGGGCGTCCCCACTTCCATATAATCTAATCCGGCATCTAAACCGGGGAAAATTGTCTCCAATCTTTCTATAATTCTGCCAGCAGCTTCTTCCTTTTTCGCCTCGTACTCATCCGGCGACATTCCCTGCCAATCTTCCACCCAACTCGGCGTAAATACGTGCAGAATGTGATAACCTTCCGGTGCTAAATCCGGGTCTAAAAGCGTGGGAATTGAAATAAAGATCGTCCCTTCCGGTGTCTCCATCTGGTTCCAGTCTTCCAGTACAATGTGATGGCACTCGGTACCCAAGGGCAGAACGCTCGCCTCGACCCCTAAATGCAAACTCAAAAAACTGGGGGATTTTTGATAGCGTTTTTGCCACTTCTTCTCAGCAACAGGCATTTCTTCTGGTGGCAAAAGTTTCTCAAAAGTATCCCAGCGCGTTGAGTTGGAAACAATGCGTTTAGCCCGATAAACTTCCCCCGTCGCCAGCTTTACGCCTACTGCTTTTCCCCCTTCGGTGAGAATCTTCTTTACCCTGGCTTTGTACTGAATTTGACCCCCTGCTTTTTCGAGTCCTTCGACTAATTTGAGGGCAATTTGACCGACGCCGCCTTTGGGGTAGTTAATTCCGCCGTAATGTCTGTCGGAAAATACCATCCCGGCATTAATCATCGGCGTCATATCTGCTGGCACAACCGACCAGATGTAGCATTCAATATCGATAAATTTGAGCAAAATTGGGTCTTTAATGTATTTGCGGGCGACTTCACCCGCATTTTGGGGCAAGTATTTCACCAATCCCAAACAAGCTCCCGGATGCTGGAAAAACACCCGCGTCAGATATCGCGGTTCTTCTAAAGACAGCAACTCCATCGCGTTGAGACAGTTGAACACTTCCCAACACTCGTCGTAAAATTGGCGGATGCCGTGACGCTCTTGCGGAAATCTTTCAATTAGTTCTTGCAAAAATTTCTCATAATTGCGGTGAACTCTTAGATTTAAACCATCGGGGAGGTGGTACTGAACTTGCACCGGATCGGGAATAGTTTCCAAGCTGACATTTACTGCTTGAAGGGCGCGGGTGAGCAAATTCGTAGTGCCTTTGTCGCCAAAGCCGAAAATCATCGACGCACCTACATCAAACCGATACCCCTCCCGTTCAAAGTAACCCGCACTACCGCCTGGGATCAGATACCTTTCCAGCACCAGCACTTTAGCGCCCTTTGCTGCTAGTTGGGTTGCCGTCACCAGCCCTCCAATACCAGAGCCAATTACGATCGCATCAAACTCTGGCGCAGTTGAATGAGTTTGAGCAGAAAATACCTGTGAGTTGTTCGATACAGAAGGCATGGAGTCAGCCGTCTAGAATAAATTTCTGACTTTCCAGTGTAGCGCTTGCGATTGAGCTTACGCTTTTGCCCCCATAGCCTGCAAAAAAAAATACGGACTCTATCTGCTAACTGCTGACCGAGCCCGTCTGCCGTTCCTCACAGAGAAGAACACGAGAGAGGAGAACACTAAAAACAATATAACCTTGTTGAAAATCAGTGTCAATACAATTGGGAAAATTTTTCAATTACTCTGGGGCGGGGAGAGGGAGGAGGGACTCAGGGCAGCGTTTGATTAGATACCGCGAGGTTTTATGATAGATCGGGGCTTGGAACTGGCATCCTTCGCGTTTGTCCAACCACACCCGCCGACTTAGCAATCCAAAACCCAAAATTCTTCAGCATGACTTTGCAGTTACGTGTCTACGTGCCTCCTCATCCTTTAATCAAGCACTGGTTAGGCGTCGCCCGCGATGCGGCAACGCCACCGGCACTGTTTAAGAGCGCCATCAAAGAATTGGGACGCTGGCTGACTTACGAGGCGGCGCGCGAGTGGTTACCGACAACCGAGACAACGGTGCAGACGCCATTGTCCGAATGTCCGGCAACTTTTGTTAACCCAGAAGTGCCAGTGGTAGCAGTGCCAATTTTACGGGCAGGACTAGGATTGTTGGAAGGCGCGCAAACTGTCCTACCGAATGCATCGATATACCATCTGGGGATAGTGCGCGATGAGAAAACCCTAGAACCTTCTTGTTACCTCAATCCCTTTCCAGAACAGTTTGATCCGCAAACGCGGGTATTAATTACCGATCCGATGTTGGCAACGGGCGGGACAATTATGAAGGCGATGCAGGAATTGACTTTTCGCGGCATCGATCCATCGCTGGTGAGGATTATTTCAGTGGTTGCGGCTCCCCCAGCCTTGCAAAAACTCAGCGTTGCTTATCCGAGCTTGAATATCTACACGGCGATTATAGATGAGGGATTGAATAGCCAAGGTTATATTGTGCCTGGGTTAGGAGATGCGGGCGATCGCACGTTTGGCACTTTTTAGGCCAGGTGTGGGTTGTGCTCTTGGGCTGAGGGGCTTCTTGTGCAGGTGTGCAGGTGGGCTTGAGGACAATGGAAATATATATTCTCACCCGCTCACCCGCTCACAGAGTCACCCGCATCGCAAGTAGGCAACTAGAACCGTCACCAGGTAAGCTGGAAGCAGAGGCGATGAAATTTAATCGGAAATCCAAAATCTAAAATCCAAAATCTAACATCTAAAATTGTTATGAGTCAGCGTGATGGTTTTGCAGCGGGTTTTATCGCCGGATCGGTGTTTGGCGGGATAGTCGGCGGGGTGCTGGGAGCAATGCTAGCTTCTAAAATCAACCGCCAGGAAACCGACGAAGCCCAAACTCCGATTGTTGATGAAACCCCACCCCAGGTCAAACCGGAGAAAGGGAAAAAACGTCAGATCGAAGCCGGTGCATCCGAACAAAGGATAGAAATGGCTCGCCGCAGCTTGGAAGAGAAAATCGCTCAATTAAATCAGACGATTGATGAAGCTCGTCAGCAACTGGCTAAGGTAAATGGAAATTCTACCTTGGGGACAAGCGATACGGCTAGCGCCACACTTCGCGATCGCACTCTCTCTAGGGATGCCTAAATTCATACCCCCTGCTGGTATAACCTATCCGATTACCGATCCGCGATCGCTACATATCGGTTAAATTAAAGTCAAACGTCGATATCCTTGTAAATTCCGCAAAAAGCTGCAACACTCATGGATGCTTCAGTCGCGCTACTCATTAATACGCTTGCTACCTTCCTGCAAATCTATCTGGTTCTGCTGTTTATTAGGATTCTGTTGAGTTGGTTCCCCAATGTCAACTGGTACGATCCACCCTTTTCCATCCTCTCCCAGCTGACCGATCCTTACCTGAATATATTCCGCTCGTTTATTCCTCCATTGGGCGGTATTGACTTTTCCCCCATGCTGGCAATTATTCTGCTTCAGGTTGTCTCTTCCCTACTCACCAGCCTCCAAAGATCGCCGGTGTTTTAGTAGGGGCACGGCGTCCCATAAGTTTTGATTTATACCAAAGATTCC
>DNGJ01000121.1 GCA_003486305.1 Cyanobacteria bacterium UBA11371 | reverse complement strand
TCCCGCAGGGTGACACCGGGTTGCAATTCGCCTTTGAATCGGACTAAAACTGATTCGGGCATATCTAATGGCATGACACCCAAAGCTGCTGCAAATGCGACCAAACCGGAACCTGCTGGGAAGGAAATTCCTAATGGGAAACGAGTGTGGGAATCGCCGCCGGTTCCTACTGTATCGGGTAATAACATGCGGTTTAACCAAGAGTGAATAATTCCATCTCCTGGACGCAAGGCAACGCCACCTCGTTGGGCGATAAAATCGGGCAATTCGTGATGGGTTTTGATATCGACTGGTTTGGGATAAGCTGCGGTATGGCAGAAACTTTGCATCACCAAATCTGCACTGAAACCCAAACAAGCGAGTTCTTTTAATTCATCTCTGGTCATCGGCCCTGTGGTATCTTGAGAACCAACCGTTGTCATTAATGGTTCGCAAGAAGTACCGGGACGAACTCCGGGAAGTCCGCAAGCTTTCCCCACCATTTTTTGAGCGAGGGTGTAACCTTTACCTGTATCTTCCGGTTGTTTAGGACGGGCGAAAACTGGAGAAGGTTCTAATCCTAATGCGGCACGAGTTTTATCGGTTAAAGTGCGTCCAATTAGTAAAGGAATTCGTCCGCCTGCACGTACTTCGTCGAGAATAGTATCGGGTTTGAGGGTAAAAGTGGAAATCACTTCTCCGGCTTCATTGGTAATTTCCCCTTTATAAGGATGGATGGTAATTACCATTCCCGTTTCCAATTTTGTGACATCGCACTCGATGGGTAAAGCACCGGAATCTTCAGCAGTGTTGAAGAAAATGGGAGCGATCGCACTCCCCAATATATACCCCCCCGCGCGCTTGTTCGGTACGTGAGGAATATCGTTGCCAATATGCCACAACACCGAGTTTATCGCCGACTTCCGCGACGAACCAGTCCCGACAACATCGCCCACATACGCGACAGGATGCCCTTTCTGCTTTAATTGAGCAATAATCTCAATTCCACCAGGCATCCGAGTTTCCAACATCGCCAAAGCGTGCAAGGGAATATCCGGGCGCGTGGTAGCATGGGTGGCGGGTGATAAATCGTCGGTATTCGTTTCCCCAGGAACTTTAAACACCGTCACGGTAATCGCTTCTTGCAGTTGAGGACGCCCGATAAACCAAGCCGCATTACACCAAGCATCAATTACCTGTTTGGCATAAGGATTGACATCCGACAACGCCAAAACATCGTGAAAAGCATCGAATACCAACAATGTCTTACTTAAGGCAGTTGCTGCCTTCGCTGCTAATAAAGTATCGCGAGACTTGAGCAGTTCGATCAGCGATTGAACGTTGTATCCACCCAACATTGTCCCCAAAAGATAAACAGCAGCTTGGGGTACGATTAGGGGGCAAGTAATCTCGCCCTTGGCGACTGCGGTTAAAAACCCGGCTTTGATGTAAGCCGCTTCATCGACTCCGGGGGGGACGCGGTTCGTTAACAAGTCCAGCAGCGTCTCTTCTTCCCCTGGGGGCGGATTTTTTAGCAATTCGCACAGTTCGGAAGTTTGCTGGGCATTTAAAGGTAAGGGAGGAATTCCTTGTGCCGCCCTTTGGGCAAGGTGTTGACGATAGGATTCGAGCATTTTCGTGTTCTCTCAGGCTAACAGGGGAAAAATTTTGTCAGTGTAGTTTATAGCCAGATTTTTTATTGTACGGTGATGAACCCGACCGCTGGAGTTCTGGAGGTACTCTTTTAGGTTTTAGTTATAGTAACCGCACTGGTGTAATGAACGTTCTTAATTGGTGAAACCTTGATAATTAGCCGTTCCCTAGCCCCTAACCTCTAACCCCTAGCCCCTAGCCAGTCGGTGGGAATATCTGAAAACCAGCTAAGATAAAGGCAACAACCCAAGCTATTTCGCTTCGCTGTAGATGCTAACAATAGCAAAACGCGATCGCTAACCCTCTCGCTGACTAGCCGCCCGACAAAACATGGATCTCTCTTCCCCCCAGGATACCAACGCTGTAATCCGTCCCGTGCAATACCGGGATCTGGAAGCGATCGAAAATATGGTGGTGCAATCATCTTTAGCAGAACACCACAGTTGCTGTGCCGATACCAAGCAGCAACTACAACGGGTGCGTCGCTGGTACTGGGTACTCAAGCTTTTAAGCTGGTTCCCCAATCCATTCCGGTACAAGTTCTGCGCCTATGTCGTCTCTAAAGCTCAAAAGATTTTAGGCACGATTCAAGTATCGCCGTTTAATCGCACGCGCAGCACCTGGCGGGTGGATAGAGTCGTGGTTGACCCCCAAGTATCCAGTATAGAAGTAGGCTCGCAACTATTGCGCTATTGCTTCGAGACAATCTTAGAGGCGCGGACTTGGTTGCTAGAAGTCAATATCCACGATAAAACATTGCTGGCGGTGTATCGCCGTAATGGATTCCAGCCTTTGGCACACATTACCTATTGGGCGATCGCTCCATCAATGCTAGCAGAGTTGCAAGAGCGAGAACCCGATTTACCCAACCTGCTACCAGTCAGCAACGCCGATGCCCAACTCCTGTATCAATTAGATACCGCATCCATGCCCCCCTTGGTGCGCCAAGTATTCGACCGCCACAACAGTGACTTTAAAACCGGCTTTGTTGCTGCTTTAATTGAAGGCATCGGGCAGTGGCTTTCTCAAACCGAAGTCGTCAGCGGCTACGTGTTTGAATCCCAGCGCAAAGCAGCCATCGGCTATTTTCAGATGCACCTGTCGCGCAATGGCGCTAAACCCCACGTCGCCGAATTAACCGTACACCCAGCCTACACCTGGCTGTATCCGGAATTGCTCGCCCAAATGGCGCGCATTACCCAAGATTTTCCCACCCAATCGTTGCTGTTAACTTCTGCGGATTATCAACCCGAAAGAGAAGAATATTTGCACCAAATAGGCGCAGAAGAAGTAGAACATACCCTGCTGATGTCCCGTTCAGTTTGGCACAAGCTGCGCGAGTCGAAGGCGGCATCTTTGGATATGCCTTTGTCTGAAGTTTTCCAAGGGTTACAACCCGCCCAAAAACCCGTCCTCGGACGCATGTCCTGGCTGAAGTCCCGTACCTTGCGCTGGCGGGGAGTAGCTAGAAAAGATTTAGTTCCAGCGCCCTCTAGTCAAGATGCGGAGTCAGGGACATCTTTATCCGGCTTGGCCTTCAGGATAACCCGTCGCGGTTCCAGGAGTGCTGACCAACAGTAATGGCTAATGGCTAATGGCTAATGGCTAATGGCTAATGGCTAATGGCTAATGGCTAATGGCTAATGGCTAATGGTTAATGGCTAATGGCTAATG
>DNGJ01000344.1 GCA_003486305.1 Cyanobacteria bacterium UBA11371 | reverse complement strand
CGCTTTCACCATCAGATCGATCAATTCGTCATCTTCGGCTAAATTTAGCGATGCTTCGGTGATCAATATGAAAGGATAATTTCGTTCCTGCATCCAAGGAATTAGAGCATGTAAAAACACCTTGGCGTTGCGTTTATTGCCGATAAAATTATCGTCCACAATAAACACGTATCTATGCCAACCCATCTTGTAGAGGACTTCTAATTCCCCTAAGATTTGCTCAGGCGTCTTGGTGCGCGGTTTGCGTCCGTATAAGTTAATAATGTCGCAAAATTCGCACTGGAACGGACATCCTCGCGAAAACTGTACCGTAATTGCTAAATAAGCATCTAAATCGAGTAAATCAAACCTGGGAATCGGCGTTTGAGTCACATCCGGTTTTTCCGGCGAACGGAAAATCCCCCGTTCTTCCCCGCGTTCCAAGGCTTCCAGGAACATCGGGATTGTGCATTCACCTTCATCGAGGATCAAATAATGTGCGCCAGATTCCAATGCATACTCCGGTACGGAAGTCGGGAATGGCCCGCCCACGGCTACTTTTTTACCCAAGGCGACGCCTTTTTGAATTAATGCTCGAAAATCGGCTTTTTGGACGATCATGGCGGATATAATTACTATGTCGCACCATTCCCAGTCTGCTTCTGTTTCCTTCCGCACGTTGCGGTCGGCAAAGCGGATTTCCCAGTCTTTTGGTAACATAGCGGCGACGGTAATCAATCCTAGAGGGGGATTGGTCGAGCGTAAACCGGCTAAATTGAGCGTTTCTTGATAAGACCAGAAGGAATTGGGAAAATGAGGCCAGATTAGTAAAGCTTTCATCTCAAAAAACCCCGCTAGTTAGGATTTTGACCTTTGCAGAGGGAATATTCCCTGCTCATTCGCTCTCAAATCGGGCGGAAAGTGGGGCGGGGATTACCGCTTTTCCAAAAAACCGATTCGGCGAAAAAGAAGGCGAAAAATCGCGAATCGCACTCGTAAAACGATAAAATATAAAGAAATAATATAGTTCCCCGCTGCCTTGACGCATATCATCCAAAAGATATATTTTTAGGTAAATTTTGGTTAAAAGCAAGATAAATGTGATAAAATTTACGCCTTGCCATTGAGAAAACCTGGGGTTGTGGCGCCAAACAGTGTCAAACTAGATAGGTAATGGGTAATGGGTAATGGGTAATGGGTAATAGACCTCTGGAAAAAACAAACTCTTTGACAGGCTCGTGTCGCCTATGCCACAAGAGTTATTGCAGAAGTCTAATGCGCGATCGCACACCCCATCACCAATCACCCATTAGCAATTAGCAATTAGCAATTAGCAAAAATGACAAAACAGCGAGTTCTCTCTGGAGTTCAACCAACCGGGAATCTTCATTTGGGAAACTACCTGGGAGCGATTCGCAACTGGGTAGAAGGGCAAAGCCAGTACGATAATTACTTCTGCGTGGTGGATTTGCACGCGATTACCGTACCCCACAACGTGGAAACGCTAGCATCGGATACCTACACGATCGCAGCGCTGTACCTGGCTTGCGGCATCGATTTACAATATTCGACGATTTTCGTGCAATCTCACGTCTGCGCCCACAGCGAATTAGCTTGGTTGCTCAATTGCATCACTCCCCTTAACTGGCTGCAAGATATGATTCAGTTCAAGGAAAAAGCAGTTAAGCAAGGGGAAAATGTCAATACCGGCTTGTTGGATTACCCGGTTTTGATGGCGGCGGATATCTTGCTGTATCAAGCGGATAAAGTCCCCGTGGGTGAAGATCAAAAGCAGCATTTGGAACTCACCCGCGATATTGCCAACCGATTTAACCACCAATTCGGCAAAGGGGAAAAAGTGCTAAAGTCCCCAGAACCCCTAATTCGGGCTGATGGGGCGCGGGTGATGAGTCTGACGGATGGAACGAAAAAAATGTCTAAATCCGATCCTTCCGAGTTGAGCCGGATTAGTCTGCTAGACTCGCCAGATGAGATTACCAAAAAGATTAAGCGCTGTAAAACCGATCCGATTAAGGGTTTAGAGTTTGGCAATCCCGAACGTCCGGAATGCAATAACTTGCTGACGCTTTATATGATACTTTCTGGGAAAACCAAGGAAGCAGTCGCCGCTGAATGTGCGGATATGGGTTGGGGTCAGTTTAAGCCGCTCTTGACAGAAACAGTAATTTCTGCATTAAAGCCGATTCAAGAAAAATATCGTGCGGTGATGGACGAAAAGGGTTACCTAGAGTCGGTGTTGCGACAAGGTAGGGAAAAAGCAGAAGCGATCGCTAATGTTACCCTATCCCAAGTAAAAGACGCCCTGGGCTATTCCAAACCCCTATAACCATTTCTCCTGCTCTCGTTTCCAGGCTCTTGCCTGGAAACGCCTTTCTGGAGGCTCTGCCTCCAAAATCAGCATCTCCCAATCTAGCAACCGCCAAGGCAGCGACAAAGCGATCGCTCGGAGAAACCCAAGATACTTAACCCTTCTTTCCCTATTCCCTAGCCCCTAACTATAGAGATTGTAGATGAATTTTGGGAATTTTAGATTAGATTGAGAAATCAACCTTTAAAATTTGCAGTTACCGAATTAGCCATTACCACAATCGCAATGTTGAATCACCAATCCCCAAAAGTCTTAAACTCTTTCCGTGCTGCCGTCAATGCGGGAGAATTTTTAGTTACCGCCGAAGTGATGCCACCCAAGGGAGGTAACCCCGCCCACATGGTAAAAATGGCGCAACTGTTAAAAAATAGAGTTCATGCAGTTAATATTACCGATGGTAGTCGGGCGGTACTGCGGATGTGTCCGTTAGCGGCATCGATGATTTTATTGCAGCAGGGGATAGAACCAATTTGTCAGATGGCTTGTCGCGATCGCAACCGCATCGCACTGCAAGCCGACCTGATGGGCGCTCATGCACTCGGTATCCGCAATATTTTAGCCCTGACAGGCGACCCGGTGAAAGCGGGCGACCATCCAGATTGTAAAGGCGTTTTCGATTTGGAAGCGGTACGCTTGCTCAAAACCATAGATAAAATGAATCGCGGTTTTGACTGGAACGATAAACCCCTCACCGATGGCGCAACCGACTTATTTGTCGGTGCTGCTGTTGACCCCCACTGTGCCAGTTGGTCGGGATTGCAGCAAAGATTTGAACGTAAATTAGAAGCGGGGGCGCAATTTTTCCAAAGTCAGTTAGTTACCGACTTCGACCGACTCGAAAAATTTATGGATCAAATTGCTGCTGGTACTAACAAGCCAATTTTAGTCGGAATTTTTCTGCTCAAATCTGCAAAAAATGCCCAATTTATCAATCGCTGCGTGCCTGGAGTTAACATTCCCCAACATATTATTGACCGATTAGCAGCCGCAAAAGATCCTTTAGAAGAAGGGATGAAAATCGCCGCCGAACAAGTGCAACATGCGCGTCAACTTTGTCACGGCGTCCACATGATGGCGGTAAAGCGAGAAGATTTGATTCCCCAAATTTTGGATATGGCGGGAATTGCTCCCTTATCCGTTGCCCATCCGGTAACAGTGGGCGTTTAATATTATCTCCGTTGAATTGCCCATACTAAAAAACTTCACGTCGTCTTGCGTAGGGACGCGGCATCAGAGATTTCTCGGATAAACAGATAACGTTAATAATGCCGTGTCC
>DNGJ01000101.1 GCA_003486305.1 Cyanobacteria bacterium UBA11371 | reverse complement strand
GGTAACTTTTCTCGCAGGGTTTGTTCGATTACCCGCCGCCCTGCAAACCCGATTGTCGCTTTCGGTTCTGCCAGGATAATATCTCCTAACATGGCGAAAGAAGCGGTGACGCCGCCGGTTGTAGGATGAGTCAAAACGGGTACGTACAGCAGTCTTGCTTCCCGGTGACGCTCCAAGGCAGCTGAAATTTTTGCCATTTGCATCAACGAGAGCATTCCTTCCTGCATTCTCGCACCGCCGGAGGCGCAGACGATGACTACGGCTATACGTTCGCGGGTTCCTCGTTCTATCAGGCGGGTGAGTTTTTCTCCTACTACCGATCCCATGCTACCGCCCATAAAGCGGAAGTCCATGACGCCGAGGGCGATGGGTTTTCCTTCGATTTGACCGACTCCGGTTTGTACGGCGTCGGCGAGGGCGATTTTGTCTTGAGTTTCCCGCAAGCGATCGCGGTATGATTTGCGATCGCGAAACTGTAACGGATCGGTTGGACGCAGGTTAGCGTCCATTGGCATCCAAGTATTAGCATCGATCAGCTGGTGGATGCGTTCGTCGCTATACACCCGCATGTGATGACCGCACTCGCGGCAGACCATCTGATTAGCTCTCAGGTCTTTAGTGTACGCCATCACCCCGCAAGCTTCGCATTTCGTCCACAATCCATCGGCAATCTCCCGCTCTTGCCGATCTAAACTAATGGGACTCGATTTCCGTCGATTTGCAAACCAATCAAACAGAGACATTAAGTTTTTATAAGTCGAAAGTATGTGACTGAGTAATCTTCAATCCTAAGCCATTCCCCTGACATATCTCGGATTGGTGCTTATAGCTAGGTTTCATGGCTGTTCCTCCTCCACAGGACTAAGCAGCAGCAGGGCTGTCCACCGATCTTCTGGACGCACCTGCAATGCTGCTGTTGCACCAGCCCCCAGGTAAGAAGCCATCCCCATATCAACAATTCGACTGGGAATCTCGTGGGCAGCCAAGATTTGCTGCATTAACTCGGCTTCCCAGCGCTTAGTTGTAGTCAACAGCGTAATCCAAGACACTGCTAGATTTTATCAGACCTTGACCTGCAACAGATGCTTTTTTGTTTCCAAACCGTGCTAACCGTCATATTTTCCTCATGTTGCTCTCAACCAACCTGTTGCAACAAAGCGTGTTGCCCAATTGACTGCCGCACTGGAATTTCAATAATAAACTCCGATCCCTCACCGGGTGCTGAAATACACCTTAATTGACCCCCGTGTTTTTCGCTGACAATCTGATGGCTAATAGACAAACCTAAACCAGTGCCTTTGCCTACAGGTTTTGTGGTAAAAAATGTGTTGAAAAGTCTGGAGCGGACTTCCTCGCTCATGCCAGATCCGTTGTCGGCAATGCGGATCGCCACCCAGTCGCGGTTAATTACTTCGGTGGTTATGCGAATCGTAGGAACCGGGCATAAAGCAAGCGCCAGCGGGCATTGGGTATTGAGCCAACTCAACTCTTCGGTGCTTGTAAGGGGCATTTTTACACCTGTCTCATTCCCCATTTCTAGGGCATCGAGTGCATTGGTAATCAGGTTCATAAACACCTGGTTCAACTGCCCTGCATAACACTCTACCAAAGGCAAGTTTCCATAATCTTTAATAACTTGAATAGCTGGTTGATCTGACTTAGCTTTTAGTCGGTTATGCAAGATTAGGAGCGTGCTATCAATGCCTTCATGAATGTCTACCGGCTTCATTTCTGATTCATCCACGCGGGAGAAGTTACGCAAGCTACGCACAATGTCCCTGATTCGATCCGAACCTAACTTCATTGAACCGAGCAATCTAGGCAAATCTTCAATTAAAAATTCTAGGTCGATCGCCTCTATTTCAGCTTTAATTTCCGGACTCGGATTGGGATAGTGCTGGTTATAGAGGTTGAGCAGGTTAAGCAAGTTTTGAGTATAGTCATTCGCGTGACTAAGATTGCCATAGATAAAGTTAACCGGATTGTTAATTTCATGAGCTACACCAGCAACCAATTGACCCAGGCTGGACATTTTTTCGCTTTGAACCAACTTGGCTTGGGTTCTCTGGAGTTCTTCTAAAGCTTTTTGTAATTGCTCTGCTTGCTCTTTGGCGTACTTTTCCGACTGCTGCAACGATTTTTCTTTTTCTTGTCTATACCGCTGGTTTTCTTTGAGTTCTCTTACATGTTCTAACGTTCTTTTGATCGTAATTTCTAAGTCCTGAAAGTCTAACGGCTTCGTCAGAAAATCAAATGCTCCCCGGTTCATTGCCGTTCTTATTTTTGACATGTCCCCATAGGCAGACATAATGACTGTTTTAATCGTTGGGTCGATCTCGTTAATTTTTGTTAGCAAAGATAGACCATCTAATCCTGGCATATTAATATCGGTAAGCACCATGTCTATTGGGGCTTCTTCTTGCAATTTTTTTAATGCTTCCACTCCATTACTGGCATAAACAAATTCAAAATATTTGCCGCGAATATTTTTTCTGAACTTTTGGCAAATCAACCTTTCTAAATCTCTCTCGTCATCCACCACAAGTATTTTAGCTGTCATTTTATACCTCCCAGACAATGATGCTGAAACTCGCACTAAAGCTGACTTATTTTTATTTAAGCATTAAACTTGGGCAAAACAATAATAAACTCCGTACAGAGTCCGGGGTCGGTTTCCACTTTAATTTCCCCGCTGTGTTGCCCGACGATGATATCGTGACTGATAGATAAGCCTAAACCAGTTCCTTCCCCAGTTGGTTTGGTTGTAAAAAAGGGATGGAAGATTTTGTCCTTGATCTCTGGCGGTATGCCAAAACCGTTATCTTTGATACAGATTTCCACAAAATCCCCCAGATTTTCAGTTTTCACGGCAATTCTCGGTTCAAACTCTTGGCCTAGTTTGAGTTTCTTTTCTTTCACCGCATAGCAGGCATTGTTGAGGATATTGATAAAAACACGGCTAATATCTTGCGGCACGATTTCCACCAAACTAATCGAATCATCATAATCCGTTTCTAGGGTAATATTAAAGTTAATGTCCTTACCGCGCATTCCGTGATAAGCTAGCTGAACTGCCTCAGACAATAAAGCGTTGAGGTCGGATAATTCTCGTTTACCGCTGCTATCCCGCGAGTGTGATAGCATTCCCCGGACAATACTATCGGCTCTTTTGCCGTGCTTGTTGATTGTTTGGAGATTTTGCTCCAAGTCGTTTAAGATACTCTCGATATATTCAACAGTTTCACTTGACAAAAATCTCTCTTTTTGGTTGTTAATTTCTGCCGCTATTTCCTGAATTAATTCAACGGAAACCTCGGCAAAATTGTTGACAAAGTTGAGAGGATTTTTAATTTCGTGGGCAATTCCTGCTGTTAATGCTCCCAGAGAAGCTAGTTTTTCTTGGGCGATAATTTGATTCTGCATGGTTTTGATCTGTTGCAGAGTCTTGCAAAGTTGTTCGTTTTTTTCTTGTAATTCCCTAGTCCTATCCAATACTTTCTCCTCCAAGGTGCGATAGAGCAAAGAATTTTCTATCGAGATCGCAACTTGGGAGGTCAATAATTTTAAGACTTCTAACCGCTCTTTAGTAAAGACTCCCGTCGAAAGATTGTTTTCGAGGTAAAGAATAGCAATCAATTTTCCTTGATAGAGAATTGGCGCGCATAATAGAGACAGAGGTTGGTATTTGAGGATGTAGCGATCGCTTGTAAATATCCCTTCTTTGTTTGCCCGATCTAAAACGACATCTTCTTTAGTTCTAGCAACATAATTGATAACCGAAACTGGTATTTCCTGGCTGGTTTCAACGGGAATAGATTGCAAGACAACTACTTCATCTTTTCCGGCTTCGGCTGCTGCTTCGATATTCAGTTGTTCGGATTTGGCTAGAATTAAAATTCCTTTCTGAGCCGCGGCGTTTTCTATCAATATTTTTATCAATTTATCCAACAATTTATCAAGAACAATTTCGCTAGAAATAGCGTGTGTTGCTTTGATCGCCGTAGCTAAATCTAAAGCTCCACTACGGCTTCCCGTTGTGGTTCTAGTTGTTTTTTGATTCTTTTCAAACCCGGCATTTTCTTTGACTAAATTTCGGGAAATTAACTGGGGATATTTTTCATCTAAGCTTCTTACTTTTGCCGAGCTACCCCAGCGAATATATCCATAGTAGGCATCGGTCATATAGGTTTTAGCAATCTTTTTTCTGCCGCGACATTGATAAAACAACGCTGCTAGTTCGTTGGCGAGTGCTTCTTCTTGAATATACCCCTGTTCGTTGGCTGCCTCAATGGCTTTGTCATAATACTCCATTGCTTTCATATTTTGCCCCAATACTCGCGCTTTTTCTGCCTCGACTAGGTTGTATTTGTGCTTGTAGTTATACGGAGAATGTCTCGCCCAAAACCGCATTTTTTTCTGGTTAGCTTGCACTTGTCTCAAGACCAGGTTTTGCTCTAGTTCTGAAAGGGAATTATAGATTGCCAGCCGCACCAAAGAATCGTAAAAATAAAAGTGAGGCACAACTGGCTGCGCTGGTACGCTGGTTACATACTGTGCTGCCAAAGTAGCATTTTCCAGGGCTTGAGAATAGTTGCCAAACAGATAGCAAAGGATTAGCTTGTGCAAGTACAAGTAGTAAAGTGCTTGCATATCATTGGCTGCTTGATGTTGGGGTAGCGATCGCTCTTCGTTATATGCTTCTCCGATTAAACGGCAGGGATCGTCAGCACGCCCCATCAAATTCAAAACTACTTGGCGCAATATCTCGTTATCGTTTAACGGTAGTTGTTGCTTGACTTGGCGAATAGCATGACTATATGACTCTATTTTGCGATCTAAACTTGTGAGTTCCTCTCCTATCAAGTATGAAGCTTGACATTCAAAATAACGACTCCAAGCCGTACTTTCTAAATCTCCACTTTCTATTCCGCTTTGATATCCTGCCTCGAAAAGTGAAAGAGTTTCCTTGAGATGACATTTCCAGTGCAGAATAAAAGTTGCAACAACCACTAATACTTTGACATTTAGTGACTTATCGCCGAACTGCAAAAACAAATTTAGCGCTAGTTGTCCGAATTGATAGCCTAATTCAATGTTATTTGCAATACCGCAAAGCAGCAGGCCATAACCAGAATAAGCATAAGCAGAAATGGGGGCATTGCCTTGGGTGATGGACAAATTCACCTGTGACAACACAAACAGCACATATAGTTTCGGGGCAGCATGGTAAGACGCAGGAAGTATGCTAGTCAATATCTGTATAGTTGCCAATGAGTACGCATCGCTCATTGGCGGCAAGTTCATTAAGCCTTCAATGCCGTTTTCAGGTATCAGGGAAGCGGTTTCTGCCAATGCCCGATTAATGTCTTCTTCTGTAGGTTCTTCTGGAAAGTTCACTCCCAGCAATTTCAATGTTTGTAGCGCTATTTCGATGCCTTCCAGCAGTTTTTCCTCTGCTACGCAAGCAAGAATTTTGCATTCATAAACTTTGATTTTGTCGAGCAGTGTCTTGGCTTTTTGCACTACAATATCAGCTTTTTGTCGCATCGGCTCAAACTCACCGCTGAGGTAGGCTGACTCTGTTGCTTCGACATACAATGCCCATGTCAAATCGTAGTTATTATCCCACGCATTTGCGCTTAAAAGTTCTAACCCTGCATTCAAATATTTAAATGCTAGTTCATAAGCGATCGCTGCTTTTGCCTTGCGCCCAGCAATTAAATTCAGCCGCGCTAATTCATCTTTTTCCGATTCTTGAATGAGAATGTCACTCCCCAAATTCAACTGATTGACAATATCAAAAATATTTGCTTCTATTTCCTCTGCTGGTGCGTTCTTCAGCAGCAATCGACCAATTTTTAGATGGGTAGCTTTTTTTTGAGATTCTGGTATCAAGAAATACGCTGCTTGCTGCACGCGATCGTGTAAAAACTTATACGCGACGCTATAAATTTTGGATTTCTCTAGATCAAAAACTAAAGGAATTTTGTAAGATTCGCTCAAGGGTATAATTAACCCCGTTTGTAAAGCCCAGTAGAGTTCAATCGCTGTCTCGCTGGGGGATTTTTCATTGACAATTGAAAGCACATCTAGGGTAAACCTGTTCCCCACGCAAGCTGCTAGCTTGAGGACTTCCTGTGTAGCTTTGGGTAGTTTTTCAATTCGAGAAGCTACCAGTTCTACTGCACTTTTATCTGCTATACCAATTGCCTTAATTTCTTCTATATTCCACTGCCATTCCCCCTTTGTTCCCCCTGTTGGTAAGGAGGAAAAGTTAAATGTTAATAAGTTTTCGCTCTTGAGTTCCTGGAGCAATTGCGTTAAGAAAAATGGATTGCCGCCTGTTTGATTAAAGATTAACTTCGCCAGGGAATTGACTTTTTCTGTTGTTTGTTTCAAGGTATCGGCAATTAACTGCTTCACGTCGTCTAAATTTAACGGTTGCAGCACTATATGATTCACACTAATCCCACTTTTCTGAATTTCTTCTATTGTCTTAATTAAAGGATGGGTGTAACTGACTTCATTATCTCGATACGCACCTATTAATAATAGATATTGACTATCGGGGTCAGTCATCAGCAATTGCATTAACTTTAAGGTAGCTGAATCTGCCCACTGTAAGTCATCTAGGAATATCACCAGTGGGTGTTCTTTTTGGGTGAAAACATAGATGAATTGTTTAAACACCCGATTAAATCGATTCTCGGCTTCGGTGGGTGGGAGTTGGGGAATTTCTGGCTGTTTACCAATGATTAGTTCGACTTCGGGAATTACATCTATAATGACTTGTCCGTTTTGTCCTAAAGCTGCTAAAAGTTTGTTTTTCCAAATTTGCAATTTATCTGTGGGTTCGGTTAACAATTGCCGCATTAATGACTGGAAGGCTTGAATTATGCAAGCATAAGGAATGTTCCGCTTAAATTGGTCAAATTTTCCAGCAATAAAATACCCGCGCTGACGTACTATCGGTTTATGAATTTCTTTAATAATAGAAGTTTTCCCGATCCCCGAATATCCGGAAACAAGCAATAGTTCGGTTGTGGTAGGGTTAGTTCCATCACCTGCTACGCGGTCAAAAGCTGCCATTAATGTGGCGACTTCTTGTTGCCTGCCATAAAGTTTTTGCGGTACGATCAATTGACTGGCATAGTCTAATTGACCGATGGGAAAATTATCAATTTTTCCGGTGGTCTGGAGTTGAGTTAGGCAAGTTTCTAAATCTGCTTTTAACCCCCAGGCGCTTTGATATCTTTCTTCTGCGGTTTTCGCTAATAGTTTCATGACAATTTTAGATATTGCCTCGGGAATTTCGGGAATAATCTGAGCGGGGGCGGCGGGATTTTTGGCAATATGGCAGTGAATTAATTCTAAGGTATCTGTGGATTTAAAGGGTAATTCTCCCGTCAGGATTTCATAAAAGGTAACGCCAAGTGAATAAAAGTCAGTGCGATAATCTAGGCTGCGATTCATTCTCCCGGTTTGCTCGGGTGACATATAGGCAAGGGTGCCTTCTAGTAAGTTGGGATTGCTCAGTTTCGGTATTTCTTTAACCAGGCGCGATGCGATGCTGAAGTCGGCAATTTTTACTTCTAGCGTTTTTGGATTGATAATGATATTTGAGGGTTTAATATCTTTGTGGATTATGTTGTTTTTATGCACTTCTCCTAGACTTGATGCTAGCCCAATGGCTATGGTGAGAAAATCCCGTATGGGAATTGGACTATCGCAGATAAATTCTTGCAGCGATCGCCCGCCAAAATCTTCTAAAATTAAAGCTATACCGTTTTGATAATTTTCCAAGCTATACGGTTTGATTATCCCGGCTAAATCCAGGTTTTTGGTGATTTCGTATTCGTGCTTCAAGCGCGTAATGTCTTCCAGGGTGGGATATTCGTGTTTGAGGATTTTGACTATCGCTGGTTTTTCATCTTCTTCCCTCTGCCCTCGATAAATAACCGTTGTGGCACCTTCTTGGATTAATATTAAGTTTTTGTAACCAGGAAGAGTCAGCATGATATTTATTTTTTAAAGTTTTATATCATTAAATTGTTTTCTGATTCTCTAGTGAGGACTGTGATTATAATATCAGCTATTTTGCGATCGCAGTCACCGCAAAAAATTGATGTAATTATTATTTTGTTACTATGAGGAAATTTACGGGACTTTGTTTTTGCGATCGCTACAGGAAACTTTAAGTAATTTCCGCATTTTAAAAGCCACAAAAATGTGTTGGAAAACCTGTCATCTATCTTAAGCTAGATTTTTGGGAAGTTTGAGACTGGCAGCCCACCGATCAACTTCAAGACTTATATCGTGTCCTATTTATTTCATTACCCCCGTGCAAGCCTAACGACTCGCAGAAAGCGGCTACACAAACTCTCGACCGCAAGGCAAGGTCTGTAAGAATATTGGGGGTGGTTAACCCGGATTTGGTATCAAACCGAAAAGGCTGTACCTGCCTCGAAAAGCAATCCGCTGTAAAAGCCTGCGCTAAATCGAATAGCGCAGGCTTTTCTCAGTCGATGATGACTCGGAAGCGAACGAAGCCAAAGTTACTACCAGGAGTATTGGTAATCTCGCTCAAGTTCAGAATTACCGAGCCATTGCGATTGCTTTGTTCTGCACAAGCATTGCCGTTGGGCAAAGGCGACAGGGGCGAGAAAAATGCTCCCACATCGCCATCTTGCGCGTTAGTGAGCAATGTATTGGTTCCGGCTTGATTCAGTTGAATCCCGGTTCTAGGCGCAAAACCATCGCTGATAAATGTCGTGTCGGTGGGAATGGCGTCGCAGAAGTTGACATTTTGCGCCGGTACGCTTCCATCCGACAAGAAGTAGACGGTGTACTCGACAATATCGCCGCTTCCCAGAGGTGCAGAGGGCTGAATTTCGCCGACTGGACGCAGCGAAGACCAACCAGGGGCATTATCGTTTTGCGTGGTGGGGTCATCGACAAAGTTGGTGAAGTTGGTCGTCGTGCCGTTGCTCGTGACAGCGGTGATGCGCTTGACCAAAATCACGCGGGGTGTACCTGCGATCGCAACTGCCCCAGCCGTCGCGGTATTGTTATTGACAATTGCCTCGTTTTGTGCTGTAACCGTCGTCGTCAGGTTGATCGTTTCCGGTTGCGTCGGTCTGAGGACAATCGGAATCGACACTGTTTGACCGGGGTTCAAGTTACCCAGGTTGCAGGTGATATTGCCGTTGGACTCTACACAAGTCCCTTGAGCTGGCGTCGCTGAAACAAACGTGACACCCGCAGGCAGCGGGACGGTTAAAGTCACCCCTTGGGCAATACCGGGGCCGTTGTTCGTCACTTGGGTGTTGAAAGTAACGTTGGTACCGGCTGCTATCGGAGTTGTCGGCGCGGTGAGGTTGATCTGAACTTCCGCTTGGGTGGGACTAAGTTGGGGAATTGCCACCGTTACCCGACCCTCGGTGCAATTGCCTGCGGTGTCGCAAATTTGATACGTGAACGTGTCCGTACCGTTGGTAAATCCGGGGTTGGGGATGTAAGTCACCGTGCCATCCGGGTTAATTACAACCCTACCGTTCGCGGGTGGAGTGACGATGCGGAGGGTGGCGGGATTGAGGTTACCGCTATCGTTGCCCAAGACATTGATCGTCACGGGGGTGTTGGGATTGGTAGCGATCGCATCCGGATTCGCCACGGGCGGTGGGTTTGTAGTAACCGGCACTGTCACCGTTACCGTCGCCTCGCTACACAATCCCGTCGTGTCGCAGATGCGGTAAGTAAACGTATCCGTGCCGTTATTAAATCCTGGGTTTGGCTGGTAAATAATGTTACCCGTTGCCGGATCGATTCGCACCGTACCGTTGCTCGGTGGGTTAATGACTTGAACCGTTGATGGGTCTAAATTGCCATCGGGGTCGCGATCGTTCCCCGCCACGTTAATCAAGACCGGCGTACCGGGATTGGTACTGGTGGTATCGTTGGTAGCAACGGGCGGTCTGGGAAGCTGGGCCGGAACCGTCACCGTCACCGTCGCCGTATCGCACAGCCCGGTCGAATCGCAGACTTGGTAAGTAAAGATATCCGTCCCGTTGGTAAAACCAGGGTTGGGGGTATAGACGACCGTACCGTCTGGATTGACCCTGACCGTACCGTTAGCGGGAGGCGAAATAATCGTCACGGTTCTGGGGTCGAGGTTATTATCCGGGTCGCTATCGTTCGCCAGGATATTAATCAGCACGGGGGTATTCGGGTTAGTGCTGGTGCTGTCGTTGTTTGCCACGGGTGGATTGGTAGCGGTAACTGGGATGGTTACCGTTACCGTCGCGCGATCGCACAGCCCAGAAGTATCGCATACTTGGTATTCAAACGTATCCGTACCCGAATTAAAACCAGGGTTGGGAGTGTAAGTAATCTGCCCCGTGACTGGGTTAACGCTCACCGTCCCGTTCGTTGGCGGCGTCACAATTGTCACCGTCGTCGGGTTGAGGTTATTGTTCGGGTCGGTATCGTTATCGAGGACGTTGATCGCCACCGGAGTGTTCGGGTTAGTGCTAGCCCGGTCATCCGTAGCCACTGGCGGTAGTTGGGCGGGGGCGGGAACCGTAACGGTAACCGTTGCCGTATCGCACGCGCCCCTGGTATCGCAGATTTCGTAGACAAAGGTATCCGTACCAGAGGTGAAACCGGGGTTAGGCGTGTAGGTAATCGTGCCGTCCGGGTTGACCTGCACCGTGCCATTGGTTGGGTTAGAGACGATGCGGAGGGTAGCGGGATTGAGGGGAGTGCCGTCGGGAGAGCGATCGTTAATTAAAGGATTGATATTGACCGGCTGACCAGGGTTAGCTCCAGCAACGTCGTTATTGGCTACCGGCGGTTGAGTTTGGGCCGTTACGGGGATAGTCAAAGTTGCCGGGGGAGATACGGCACCCTGGTTATCCGTCACGGTGAAGGGAATCGTCACGTTGCCGGTAAAGTTGGGAGAAGGCTGGAAGAACAGATTGCCGATTTGGTCTATCGGGATAACTTGACCTGGGGTCACGGGTACGCCGCCCGATCCAGGATTACCCAAGAACAAAGTTCCTTGTTCTGGCGGCGGCAAGGTGGGGATGGTAACCGAAACCACACTGCCATCCGGGTCAGTACCCCTCAAGGTTGGCAGTTGCACCGGCCCGCTGCCGCTGGGAATCGAAGGCGAAGAGGTGTTGTTAGCAACTGGCGGTTGATTCTGGGGTTGATTCTGGCGCAAACCAAAGTCAAAGTTGGGGTTGTTATTGGTGACGCTAATAGTTTGGGAGACAGGGGTAGTGGGACTGAACCCAGACGGAGGCGTTATCGTCACCCGGTAATTACCAGGCGGTAGATTTGGGAAGCTGTAGTTGCCGTTGTTGTTGGTTGTTGTGGTTTGGGTGGTGTCGTCGGGAGTACCTAAGATGCCGTCGGAGCCAGGAGAGGTGAGGGTGACCGTCACGTTGGGCAAACCCGGTTCGCCTTGGTCTTGTACTCCATTGCCGTTAATGTCGTTGAAGACAGTATCCCCAATCTGCACGCGAGGCGAAGCTATCACCGGAATCGTCACCGTTGCTGGAGGAGAGGTCAAATTTTGGTTATCGCTCACCGTGTAGTTAAACGTCACAGTGCCGGTGAAGTTGGGATTGGGTTGGAACACCAGCTGACCCACTTGGTCTGGTGTTAAATTTTGCCCTTGTTGTACGGGTTGACCGTTGAGTAGCAAAGTCCCTTGTTGCGGAGTCGGCAAGGTGGTAATGGTATACGTCACTACCTGACCATCCGGGTCAGTACCGCGCAAAGCTGGCACTGATATCGGATTGGTGTTGGGAAAAGGCGGCGTGGATCTATCTTCGGCTACAGGGGGCAGGGGAGCAGTAGTGGGAATCGTCACGCTAACGATCGCGCGATCGCACAGCCCGACAGTATCGCATACTTGGTATTCAAACGTATCAGTACCCGAAGTAAACCCGGGGCCGGGAGTGTAGGTAATAGTGCCGTCCGGGTTCGGGGTGACAGTACCGCGACCGGGATTGGTAATAATTGTGACGCTGCCTGGGTTAAGGTTATTGTCCGGGTCGCTGTCGTTGCCCAGAACCGGGATATTGACGGGTACGCCTGGGTTGGTGCCGATACTGTCGTCGTTGGCAAGAGGTGGTAGGTTGGGAGGATTGTCGATCGTAGTTTCCACCCGGGCAGGCGGTTGAGTGCCGTTGTTGTTATTCGGGTCGGGATCTTGGGTGTCGGCGCTACTCTGCACCACGTTGAGCAAGGGTTGGGCGCTGCTGGCGGGGGCGGTGACGGTAATCGTGCGGGTGATACTTTCACCAGAGGCGATGTTGACTGCACCGAAGGTGACGACGCCGTTGTTAAAAGTGCCGCCGTCGGAAGCGCTATTGAAGGTGACGCCTTGAGGTAGGGTATCGCTAATTACTACGTTATTCGCCGTATTTGGGCCTAAGTTTCTGGCAGTGATGGTATAGGTGATGCTACCGTTGGGCGCTACCGTTGCGGGGCCGGTTTTGGTCGTGACTACATCGGCGTTACTGGGGGGGGCGACGCGGAATCCGAAATCGATATCGAGGCGTTGGTCTCCCGCGTTGACGGTAATGTTATTGAACGGGTTGTTATTAGTGGTGAGTGTGGGGAATTGGGGCGGGGCAGTAGGAATGCGGACGGTGTAGGTTCCCGGTGCGACGCCGGTAAAGCTGTAGCTGCCCGCTACGCCGTTGACGGTGGCGGTGGTAGTCGTGGCGACGACGTTGCCGTTTCGCACCAGTTCTACTGTGACGCCGTTAATACCCTCTTCGTTGCCGTTTTGTTGCCCGTTGTTGTCGGAGTCGTTGAATACGCGATCGCCGATGATTGCCGTTGTTGGGGCAGTTAAGTTAACCGATGCCGTGGCACTCCGGCGGCCTGGATCTTCAATTGCAGTAGCGGTGGCTGTGTTTGATAATGTGTTTCCCTGGAAGTTAGGTGGCACTCGGAAAGTCACATTCACCGTCCGAGTTTGATTCGGTGTAATGGTACCCAAGCTACAGGGAAACCTGTTTTGACAGGCAGGATCGCTGACAGAGACTAGGGTTACCCCTTGTGGCAGCGGATCGTCCAATTCTACGCCCGTTGCATTGACGAATCCCCTGTTTTGCACATCGATAGTGAAAGTTACGTCGCTACCGCGCTGGGCGGTATCGCTCAAGGCTCTTTTTCTAATATTCAACAGGGGACTATCAATCACTAAACTAAAGACACCGCCGAAGAAAGCCTCATCTGGGTTATCGGTTGAGAATTGAAATGTGGCGGTGTCTCGACCGTTACCAATAATCTCATCGAGTCTCCTCCCCGACGTAACGTTGTTAGCACCTGTAACGGCGTTAGATTCTAGCTGAACAATGTCAATACCGAATTGGTTGTTAAACCGGGGATTCCTTTCATCGGTAAAACTGTTGATGACGCCCCTGAAAAAGTCATCAGGGGGGTTTTGGGCAGTCGAAAGTACAGTGCCATTGAGCGAGACTCGATCTGTACCTCTTCCCGGTCCTCCATCCCCGTCGTAAACAACCATACCCAGCTTGGCTGTGAACCGCTGAAAACTACCGTCAGGGTTGGCTTCAGGAGTTCTAAATTCGAGCAGGGATAGCTCGACTTGACGGGTTGTCTGAGTTGCAACAGTTGTCAGGGTTCCAGCTCCATTCGTGTCATAAACTAGAAGTTTGCGGTAAGGCAGGTTTGGGTCTCGGTAGATGACGGCTAAGCTCCAGCCAGCCTCGCGGTTATCCCCGGTATCAGCCGCAACATCGCCTACCGTGTAGGTGCCATCGCCACCATTTCGTACCAGATCGGTTACCTCAACAAAGCCTTGGTAATACTGATTGCCACTACCACCAGAGACGACGTTTCCTGTTATCTGCCGATATGTACCCCCCGGTGGTTTAATTCTTACCTGTGCCCGCCTAGCCTCGGATAATGTTGTACGACCGTGCCAGTAGAGTCCTGCCCACAGGACATTACTTTGCGCGCCCGTTCCGAGTCCGGGGATGTTGAGTCGCGCGCTGCTGGAGTTGTTGACCGTAAACGACGGATCTGGGTCTACGTTGACGTACTGCATGTTGATGCCGTTGTTGGGCAGGTCGTTACGGCTGGGGTCGCAAGTGCCTGGAAAACCTTGAGTGGGAACGCAGGTCATCAACGTGTTGCCGATGGTGCGAATATCGCCCTGAGCGTATCTGGTGTTGAGTGGATTTCTCGGCGTCAGCTGGGACAAGGCTGGCTGTGCCGTTAACAGCGTTCCCAGAATCGGCAGCGCCCAAAAGCTTTGCTTGATTGGGGCGAGGAAACGGTTATAGAAACTGGGGCGACGGGAAGCTGGCGCGTTCAACTCTCTCACAACCTTGTTTTTTTTCAATGCACTCACGGCTGGCTCTACCTTGGCGTTAGGACAGAGGATGGAATCGACCGGATAACGGCGTTAATCGCAGGTTCGGAAGTACCATATTCGGGATGGGTGGCGATCGCACTCACTCTTTCTCCCGCTGGCAAAGCAGCAATTTTTATCGAGAACAATCCTTCTGCATTCGCTTCTGTAGTCGCGATCGCAACGCTCAATGGTCCTCGCGTATTGCTGTTTTCCCCCACTCGGTAAATTTCCACCGTCGCACCCGGAGTCGCCTTTCCTGCTAAAGTTACGCTCCCATCCGACGGTGCGTTGAAAAATTCCCGACTGATAAATTCCGGCGCTTCAATGCCAAAATTGCCGGTTTTCCGTCGCTGTTGATGGCTTTCCAGGCGAGGATTCGGGCCATCCCCGATTTGATAAGCATGGACATCGGTATTTAATTGCGTTACCAAGTCAATACTCAATCCCCGCAGTCCCGAAAATTGGTTCGAGCGAATTACGTTGCGATCGCTATTCGGAAATGCCGCCACCACCACCCCCGGTCCCGTTTGGTCGCTAATTTGATTGTTCACCACCTCGTGGTCTTCTCCCATCAGGTATATTGCGGCTCTTCGGTAGCGTCTGCCGTTGCTCGCGATCGCATTTGCCCGAATCCTCGCCGACCCATTTGGCTTAAACAAATAAATCGCGCTCCCCGCGTTATCCCTTATAATATTCCCCACTATTTCTGTGTTAGAAATTACACCTTCAAGCCGAATCGCATCGGGCATTCCCGCAAACCCATTACACTCCAAAATATTTCCTTCAATCAGCAAGTTATTCGCCGCCACGGCGGTAATAATAGCGCTGGCGTCGTGATTGGCAATTATATTGCCCCGGATCGTCGTCCCCAAGCTATTAAATACGTAGACGCCAAACGCCGAAGTTCTAGGCAATTTCGCCGGTTTAGCAGTCAAATACCGGGCAAAAAACGCGACCAAAGGACGGAAAAAAGAATCCGTAATCGGCGTTTCGGGCGGTTCTGGAACGTCTTCGTCAATATTTTGCGGTCTTTGGCGCGCAAACACTCGCAGCCTTCTACCGTCTTGTGAATACTCGCCCACTGGCGGAATCCCCAACCAATTGTTCTCGATCGACACATTTTTAGGTGGAACATCGCGGCGGCGGTATGGAAAGCTACTCGCCGGAGGTTGCTGTCTGCTAGTATCCGGCGGCGGTAAGCGGTGAGAAATAAAGATATCTGCGGGCGGCGTCGTTGCCGTCGCTCTATGCCGCGATGTAAATCCGTATACACTCAATCCCCGTATTATTACGCTGTCAGAAGCTACCGAAAAGCCGCGCAACACCTCGCGATTGGGTGCGGGTGTAACTGCTACTACCGGACGCGAAATAGGCGGCACGAGGGCGGAGCCGGGGGGCAGTTGGGCAGAGGAGCAGATGGTTTGTGCGCGTATCCCCATCTGCTTTGTGCCCATTGGAACAGCGTTATATCCGGGTTGGGTAGTGCCATCGACTACCACGGGGACGCTTAAGGGCGGTAACATCTCGGTGAGGCGGATAACCGTCGCGGTAGCGGGTAGGTTAAATTCGATTCGGGAAGAGTCAGTTGATTGCAGGGGAGAGACTTGCGATCGCTCCGCCCCAGAAAGGCGCTCCAGGGGTAAAGTACCATTGACAACTGCGATCGCTTCGCGCAAAGTCAGTGCTTCATCCGCCTGTACCGCGCCATCTTGGTTACTATTAACCACTACCCGCAGCGGTACGGTAGAAGCGATCGCCCCATCGGATAAAAGCAAACAAGAAACCGCAAACCCTAAAAAATAGGTCATTGGTAATGGGTAATTGGTAATAGGCTTTCTATGACTTATGAAATTACCTATCGCGTCCATCGGTGGTGAATCCTAACTCATTATTTGCCTGGTCATTGATGTTCTATAAAATCGGGTGTTTCTTCAAAAAGACTCAAAAACTTTAGCGTTGTAGCCAACGGTTCTGTATGGGGTTTCAACTCTGGCGGCGACTCGGATACAGATGCATCTCCCGTACCCGAACCCAGAGGTAAATTAGCAGCAACGGGAACAACTTCGCTTTCTCTTTGTTGAGGCGGTACAACCCTTTGGCGACCAAATCCACCAAACAATTCGTTAACCTTAAACGTTACTTGGAAATACGGCCCGCCTTCGGATCTAAAACCGCTAAAATCTCGGTCATCCACGCTACCGAAACTATAACCCAACCCCAAACGCAAATCCGGCGTCAGATAATAGCCAAATTCCGCCGCCCAACCCCATTCGTTGTAGTCTTCTTGACCAATCCAGCGCACCTCACCAGCAATATCGGTTCTGTACCCCAAACGGTAAGTTGCCCGCAATTGTGCCAAGTTTGTCGCCGTATTGCTGCTGAAATTTCGGGCTAAATTAAAATCGCTGATGCGAAACGCATATTTGCCGTAAAATTCCCAGCGCCAATTCGGAGCATAAATCGCTTCAAAGGCAAACAAATGATCTGTTGAATCCGTACTCGTTCCTTGGAGAATTTCATCAAAAGTTTGGGCAGGATTGCGGCGAAATTCATACCGCATCAAAGCGTTAAATTTATCATCTTCCGGATCGCGATAAGCCAACCCAACTCGCAGGTTAATCGTATCATCTAAATCCCGCAATAATTGGTTGGAAGAATTCGCCTGGTAATAGCGCAACAAAGCCGTAATCGAACGGGATATTTTGCCCGCCGCCCCGACTTCGATTAGCATATTGTCACCGCGAAAACTGCCGGTGCTGTATTCAAATCGCCCGCTGGCTTTAAAATCCGGGTTATCGGTATATTCCAGCCCGATGCTGTAGCTATCGCCTTCACCCAATCCCAAGGAAGCAGCACTTTGTCCGACGGCGAAGGGTTGGGGAAACCGTCTCCCCGCCGCAGTGCGGCTAAAGATATTTTCCGAAACTCGTTCGTAACCCAGCAGCAGGCGCAGTCCGGGCGCAATCCGAATCCGCGACCTGATTCCCAGCGCCCCCTGTCCGATGACGTTCCCAAAGCCGCTGAGGACGGAATAGCGGCTGCTCATCGTGGTATCTTTAAAAATTTCCCGCTCGACTATCGTGTCTAAACTGGTAATCGAGTTGTTGGTTAGCAATCCTCCGTCAAAAAACTGGTGCGCCAGTCGCATTGTCACCCCTCCAAACGCCGCCCAATCTAACCCTACGGTGGTGCGAGTCGGATAAAGTGGGTCGCTGGAACCTCCTAAGTTTTGTTCGTGCTGGGCGCGGAATGTCAGCAGGGGCGACCTTGCACCTTCGTCGGTCAATCTTTCTAGCAACGGTACGTTTAACCTTGCTACGATCTGGTTCGCATCTTCGTCGAGATCTCCCGCCCGGTCTTCCCGCACGCGATTGACGTAACTTAAGCTGAAATCTGCCCTACCAATTCGCTGGCGCACCCCGGCACTAAAAGTGTTGAGGGTATTATCTAACCTGCTGCCGGGAGGCGCTTCCACCCCTGGGTTAAATAAATCGGGCAAATCGGTTCTTACTGCGGAAGCGATGCCGAAATTTCTTTCGTAGTCGTATTGAACTTCTAGCGCTGTTGTGGTAGTAATTGCCGCCGAGAGCGAAGCGCCGTAGCGAGTTTGACCGGGAGAAAAGCTAACCGTGGCATTGTTGAGGAAGTTTTCTTCTACGGAACGGTAGTACGCGCGTCCTGCTAACCAGGATGCGATCGCACCATTCACCTCGATCCGATACGCCGACCCGCTGCGATTCCCCCGAAATATAAAATCATTATTGCTTCTGGCATATTCCCCCACAATCCGTCCGCTGTTTCCCAAAGGCACGATAAAATCCAATCCAAACAGATCGAATTCCCGCATCCCCATATCTTCCCGCCAGTAGGTCACCCCAGCAAAAGCAGGATTGTTGATCGATTGATTAAAGTTGTACTGCAACCGCCCCGCGACGATACTGGTATCGCCCCCGCCTTCGTGTTGGTACGTGACCACAATTCGCCGCACCAGCAGCGAAGAAGCCCCCGCCGTCCCGGTATTGAACAAGTCAAACTCGGTCGCTTGGATAGGACGCCGGAACCTCACCGTACCTCGGTCGTAATCGATTTCGTAGTCGGGACCCCGCGACAGCTGTCTGCGTTCTAAAACCGTACCGGGGCGGTTAAGTTCTTCGGATTCAATAAAAATGTTTTCGCTTCCCGGTACAACTAAGCGACGTGATAAAAAGTACAACCCGCTAGTTCCGTCGGGGACGATCGTATCCCGCTGGAATCCCTGAGTATCCGGAGAAAACAGCGCCGTTACCTGGAGGCTGCCAAAGCTGTAATTCGCTTTAAATCCATGCAGGGCGCGGTTGTTGGCGCTAAACAGTTGGGAAACTCTAGAAAATTCGTTCGTGTAATAATCCCCCCACATACCGTAGTCGGGTTCTGCCCCTCTTGTGCGGGAAGGACGCTCAAAGCGGACGTAGAAGCTATCCCTGGAAGGAGTAATGTAATCAACCGTAGAACTATCCCCGTAGACGGGATATTGTTGTTCGCAAAACTGGATACCGCCAAAGATGCGGTTATTCCCATCGCAAGTTTGATTCAGGGCGCGCGCTGTATTAAACGCCCCGGTAAACAACCATTCTCCCACCGGCCCGGTAGCAAATAAGGCCGCATCGAAGTCAACTTCCGTCCCGCCCAGGTCGTCGGGGTTGAGGAAGTCGCGCATACTACCCCAAAAGTTGGTTCCCCGCGCACCAATTCTCAGATTTGCGACGCCGGAAACAATCGAGGGGCGCAAGTTGGGCACAAATTCGACTTGGGCGTAAGCAATTATTTGGGCTGGTTCGGCTTCGTCGAAGTTGGAGAAGGGCGGTTTTTCGCTGGGGAGTCCATCGGGACTGTAGGGGGTGGCGCGTTCTCCTGCTAGACTCCTACCCCTAACTCCCAAAATTGCCGCCCTGACGCGGACTTGCTGCGGTTGCAACGAGGATTGCAATGAGGCGGTAAATCTACCGTCGCGGGCAATAACTTGAAATCCCGGTTGGTCTTCGTCTTGGTCAGCACCGACAAACTGTCCGGCACTGGTAGTTAATGTAACAACTGTGTCGCCTCTGAGCGGTTGGTTTTCTGAGTCGGTAATCGTGCCGGTAATCGTTACGGTTGAGCGACCATCGGCGCGCACTCTCCTGTCGCCCTCTGGTAATATTTCTAACTTCGCTGCATTATTTTCTACATTCACCCGCACTTCCACCGGCGCGTCGTTACCCCCTTGGACGGTAATGACGTTTTCCCCTTGTCTGAGGCGGATGTTGTACCAAGTTTGGGTAATTAGGTTTTGAGAAGAGTCGCGCTCTCTTTGGGTCGGGGTTTCGGGGTCTAGGGTATTGCCGTTGATTTTAATTTCTAGGGTTTGGTCGGCAGGATATTGCACGATCAGGCTGGTGGTGCGTTCTCCTATCGTCCCCGGCTGGGGATTGAGGATTCGCACCCTAGAACTTGCCGCTGTGGGGAGTTGTGCGTTGGCTGGTAGGGGCGGGTTTAACGAGATA
>DNGJ01000516.1 GCA_003486305.1 Cyanobacteria bacterium UBA11371 | reverse complement strand
TTAATTTGCTGGCAGGTTTCCAAGCCGTCCATTTCTGGCATCATTAAATCTAATAAGATAACATCGGGTTGAATTTCCTCGATTTGATTTAATGCTTCTTTGCCGCTTGAGACATAGGTTAGATCGTAACCTTCTCGCAGAAGCAATCCTTCAATTACTTCAAATATACTTTCTTCGTCGTCGATAATTAGGATGCGAGGTTTTTTATGATCTGGTTGATTTTGTGGGTTAGTCATTAGTTATTAGTTATTTGTTGGTATTACCTATTAGTCAGCTAGGAACTGCGCGATCGCATCGCTCAGCTTTTTCAAACTTACGGGTTTCGTAAGATACTCGTTTGCCCCAGCTTCTAAGCATTTTTCCTGATCTCCCGGCAAGGCGAGGGCAGTCAGGGCAATAATCGGAGTTGCCGCAATTTCCCCATCGGCGCGGATCTGCCTGGTTGCTTCTAAGCCATCCATTTCGGGCATCTGGATGTCCATTAGCACCAGATCGGGTTTTAACTGTTTTGTCATCTGAACGGCTTGCAGGCCGTTGAGTGCGGTTGCCATTCTATAACCTTTTACTTCTAAATATTCAACTATTGTATAAATTGTTGTCTCGTTGTCCTCTGCCAGTAGAATTAAAGGTGTTGTTTGGATAGGGGGCGTCGGGTTGTCAGTGGAATCGCGCTTGGCGATCAGTTTGCGTAACGCCAGCTGAAACTGATGGCGGGAAAAAGGTTTGACCAGATACTCGCACAGATCCAAGTCCCCTGTTCGCGCCGGTTCATCCGCCACGGAAACAATCAAAATGGGAATATGCTGCGTCTTCTGTTCGCTTCTCAGTTGTGCTAAAACATCCCATCCGGAACGATCTGGCAGCTGTAAATCTAAAATTATCGCATCTGGGTTTAATTGCAGTGCGGCTTCTGTCGTTCCGGTTCCCAGAGAATGAATAGTGTAATTTTTGACTCCTAATTCTAATAAATAATGGGCAACTTGTTCCGCAGCGGGTGCAGAATCTTCGACGATTAAAACTTGGTTTAAATTGAAGCAGTAGGGATAAGAAATGCAAGATTCTGGATGCGCGATCGCTTCTGATTTCTGGCGCCAAGGTACCGACACGGTGAAGCGACTTCCCTTTCCAACTTCGCTTTCTAAAGATACAGAACCACCGTGCAATTCTACCACTTGTCGCACTAACGCCAGTCCCAATCCCGTACCCGCATAGCGACGGTTTAAAGCACCATCTAACTGCACAAAAGGTCGGAAGAGTTTATTAATAGCTTGGGGAGCAATGCCGATCCCAGTATCGACAACGCTAAATTGCACGATTTCCCGATCTCGATCCCCTTGAACTTCGATCCAAACTTCACCGCCTTCTGGGGTAAATTTAACCGCATTACTGAGTAAATTAATCAGCACTTGTCGCATCCGCCGCTCATCGATTTCGATTTTGCCGATTTGGGGTGGAACTTGACAATTTAATTGAATTCGTTTTTGATGCGCTTGCTGTCTGACAAAGGCGAGGCTGGCATTGCACAACCCTAAAATATCCGTGAGAGCGAGTTGCAATTCCATCTTTCCCGCTTCAATTTTAGAGAGGTCGAGGATATCGTTGATCAGTTCCAACAAGTGTTTGCCACTTTGTTCGATGGTGGCTAATTTTTGGTGCTGTTTGGGAGTCAAAGGGCCAAAAGTTTCGTCTAGCAAAACTTCAGAAAGACCGAGAATTGCAGTTAAGGGGGTGCGAAGTTCGTGACTCATGTTCGCGAGGAATTCGCTTTTGGCTTTGCTCGCTGCAAAGGCTGCTTGCGTTGCTTGTTGTCGAGCTATTTCTGCGTCGTTTCTGGCTAAACTAATGGCGACTATTTCTCCTACGAGTTTGAGTAAGTTAATTTCTTCTTCTGTCCACTGTTTGGGAGTATAAGCGGTGACTATACCAATACAGCCTACGAGTTGGTTTCGATGCAGTAAGGGAATGTTGATTAATGCCCGGGTAGATACGCTGGTAAGTGCTGTTTTGTCTGCAACTGCTTCGGGAGGTAAATTATCAACATCGGCAATATCAACTGTTTTGCCGAGCAGGAGTTGAGCGTACATCCAAGGGAAGGTTTCTACAGGTATTTCTTGCAATAATTCTTTTTGATATTCTGCTGTTTCTGCACACCATTCGTGAGTCATGCTCAAGTATTTTTGCTGGTCGCAGAAGCGAATAATGTAGCTGCGATCGCTCGCTGTATATTCCCCTATCTTACTCAGGGTAAAATGAATTGCCGTGTCTATATCTTGGTCGAGAAATGCGCGGGAAATATTTCCCAGTAGGCGATCCATTGCCGCTCGCCTTTTTTGCGCGGCTTCTGCTAAGTAGCGATCGCTTATATCCCTCGCTACCCAAACTACTGTATTTTCTGATGTGGGCGCAATGCTCGCAATAAACCAAATTTGTCGGTTTTCTAGCTCTAGGCTGTATTCAAAATTAATCGGCTGTTGTATTTCTAAAACTTGCTCGATCTTACTTTTAAATATCTCCGCTTTTTCTCCAGAAAACAGTTCGATTGTTTGACCAAGGATATCGGTGTCAGGCGGATAAAAGCGATCCGGATTCGTTGGCGCAATTTTAAAGCTGTTATCCTCCCGATTGATAAACAAAACTATATCGCTCATCGCTTCAAAAAAACCCCGCATCTCCGCCTCAGAATCCCGCAGCCTTTTTTCTAGCACCAGCCTTTCGCGAATTTCTTTTTGCAGAATATTATTTTGTTGGAGCAGTTGTTTTTGTAGCGATCGCAAGCGTAATTGATTCTCGACGCGGGCTAAAACCTCTTCCACGTGAAAGGGTTTTGTGATATAATCCACTCCGCCAATAGAAAAGGCTTTAATTTTATCTAAAGTTTCGTTCAAAGCACTCAAGAAAATCACCGGAATCTCGCGAGTTTTTTCTGAAGCTTTAAGCTGTTGACAAACCTCAAAGCCGTCCATTTCTGGCATCATAATATCGAGCAAAATTAAGTCAGGAGGCGCTAGCTGTGCCGTTGCGATCGCTTTTTGACCTTTGGGTACGCCTCGCACTTTATAGCCTTCCTGGGTCAGCATATTAGAAAGCAGGCGCAAATTTTCCAGGGTATCGTCAACGATAAGAATATTGGCTTTTTCGGTAGCAATAAGCTGGTTGTTCATTGTTTTTGGATGGCGATGGATGATCGATTAGCTATTAACGCAAGTTGCTAGGTATAAACTTTGGCGTTGCTAATTGCTAATTGCTAATTGCTAATTGCTAATATAGGAGATTTACTAATCGAGCCATTAGCCATTAGCCATCAGCCGCTGTTCGAGAGATAACTAGCAGCTTGAGTTATTAAATAAATTTTCAATTAAAATTTCAATCGCTTCAAAATCAAAATTATCGACAAGCTTAGCTAAAGCGGCAGCTAATCTTGGGCGTTCAGAGCGAATTTGTTCAATTAACCGGAAAGCAGCTTCAGAATCTGCTAAAGCCGCCGCTTGATATAGAGAATTCAACCAAGTTTCAGGGAAAACCGCTAAATCTTCAGGCGTCAAAGGCTTGTCGCTATTATCTCCTAAATTTGCATTTTTTACCGATTCATTTTCATAGATATATACCACTCCTATATGCTTGTTCATTAAGTTAAAAATATCCATTTCGCGGAAAGGCTTACGCAAAAAGTCGTCGCATCCAGCAGCAATAATAATAGCTCGGTCTTCTTCAACGGTACTAGCCGTCAGGGCAATAATTTTTGTATTTTTACCTTTACTTGTAGCTTTGATTTGTTTAGTTGCTTCGTAACCATCCATCACCGGCATCCGCATATCCATCCAAATTAAATGCGGCTCAAAAGTTTGGCAAATTTCTACGGCTTCAAGTCCATTACTCGCTTCTTTAACTTCAAAACCAACTCTTTGCAGGAGTTGCAATAACAGGTGACGATTGTAATCTTTATCATCTACCAATAATATCCGATATTGGGGTTGATTGGGTGCTAAACCAATAACACGATTTTCAGATATATCGGGTGTAATTTCGCTATTATCAACGACATTTACAGAAATATAAAAATTAAAAATGCTGCCGCTTCCGACTTCACTTTTAACGCTCATCTCTCCCCCCATCAACTGCACGAATTTGCGAGCAATGGGCAATCCCAAACCCGTTCCTTCTGCTTGTTGTCCGGCTTTGGTTTGCACAAAGGCTTCAAAAATGCTGTCGAATTCTTCCGCAGCAATGCCAATTCCAGTGTCTTGTACTGAAAAAATTAATTGGTAATTGGTAATTGGTAATGGGTAATTGGTAATGGGTAATTGGGAATTGCGTTCCCTTCTCACACCAGGGAACGAGGGTAATTGGGAATTGTCTTCCCCCCTTGTAGGGGGGATTGAGGGGGGTGACCCATTACCCATTACCACTTTTAAAGTAACGCTTCCTTTATGAGTAAATTTAATTGCATTGCTGAGTAAGTTAATTAAAACTTGGCGCAGTTTGAGGGGGTCGGTTTGGATATAGCGAGGTACTTGGGGGTCGATTTGGAAAATTAGCTGTAACTGCTTGGTTTCGGCTTTGAGCCAAAACAAAGATTCTAACTCGTCTAGGAGCGAATGAAGGTCGAAGTTTTGGGGGTTAAAAGTCATGCGACCTGCTTCAATTTTGGATAAATCTAAAATCTCGTTAATCAGGTCTAGGAGGTGTTCGCCGCTGCGGGTAATAATCGCAAGATTTTCCCGATGTTTTAATGCGATATCTTTGCTCTTAATTGTAAGTCGAGCAAAGCCGAGAATGGCATTTAAAGGCGATCGCAACTCGTGACTCATGTTGGCGAGGAAGGCGCTTTTGGCGCGGGATGCGGCAAGGGCGGCGTCTAAGGCTGTTGCTAGTTGTTCTTGGGTGCGCTGGCGCTGGATAATTTCTTGTTCGAGGGATTGGGTGCGTAAGCGCACTTTTTGTTCTAGCGATCGCGCATACTCTTCGAGTTGTGCGCGAGATTGCTGGATTTCCCGACTCATCCGATTAAACGAATCAGCCAATACTATCAATTCTGCACTTCCTTCCACATCCACCTGCTGATTGAGTTCGCCGCTGGCTATTTTTTGACTCGCTGCGCTTAACTTAAGAATCGGTCGCGTTACAGTTCGCGCCGTCAAAATGCCAATAACAATCGCCAATCCCAACGCCCCCAAACAAAGCAAAATAGTTCTTTGGTTATTGGCGTGGATTTGTTCCATAAAATCCGATTCTGGAACCACCACCACAATTAACCAATCCAACCCAAATTGCTCGGAAAACGGCGTTATTTTCACCAATTGTCGCTCGCCATTCAGTTTAAAACTTAGTTGCTGGCTGCGGTCAATAGTATGAAAATTGCCAAAGCTTTCTTGCAGGTGATTTGCCGTAGAGCGAATCAAAGCATTGCTACTTTCTTTAGCATACAATTGCCGCAGTTGTTGCACATCAAAGGGTAATATATCCGATGAACTAGCTACCAGCGTTCCATCTCGCTCGATAATAAAAGTTTCCCCAGACTGCCCCAATTCTACCCGCCTGAGAAACTCGCCCACCGAAGAAAGCAAACAATCTACGCCAATTACTCCCCGCAGTCGCCTTTGCGAGTCGTATACTGGCTGCGCGAGGGCAATTTTAGGGCTTTTTTGGCTAAAATCGGGGTAAACTCGACTCCAAACCGGCTCCCTCGCCCGCATCGCGTCTTGATACCAAGGGCGCTTTCTGGGGTCGTAACTTTCCAAAGTTTCTGTTAGCTTTGCCGCATTTCCTAAAGAATCAACCGTATAGCTATAGTATCGATTGTTGGTAGATTTTCCCGCCCTACCAATTAACCAGATGCTGCGTTGTCGCAGTCCCAAACCTGTAAATTCGCCTTCGGTACTGCCAAAAAAAATTGCCGATCCGCACACCCGATCGAACAAAAACCGCTGCTTCCAAAACTGGCGCGTCAAGCTATTGGGATCTTGTAGATTTATCTGTCCCTGAGCGATCGCTTCGGCATTGATTTGATTGATAACTTGGGGATTTTCCAAGTAGCGTTGCAGTTGCTGCTCAATGCGATCGCTCACCTTGTTCATCAACTGACTCGCAAGTTCTTCCACCGCCCTTTGCCCGTTCGTAAACGAAAGATACCCCACAATTGCCACTGCTGCAACAATTTGTAAGACAACGGGAACGATCAGAACAGTTCGCAACGGAACTTTTCCCGATAGCTTGGCGAGTCTGCGTTTGATGAGTTTAACTAACATAAGGCAATCGAGCCATCTTTCCCTTTATTGTGAACCAAGAACTTACTCGATTTTAAATTTTAGATTTTAGATTTTCTCTATCTCGTTATCTCGTTATCTCGTTCCCAGGTCAAAGCAGGGAACGAATTATGGGAGGTTCCACCTCCCTTAATACAATACATTAGTACGCCGATCCCCCTTATCCCCCTTGTCTTCCTTGTCTTCCTTGTCATTTCACCATCGAGGTTCACTAGCAATTAATTCTATAACTTCCTCTGGTGATAAAGGCTCAGAAAATAAGTATCCTTGACCGCAGTCGCACTCTAACATTCGCAGTCGCTCTAACTGTTCAATTGTTTCAACACCTTCTGCGATCGCATTCATTCCCATTGTCTTAGCAAGCCGAATAATTGCTGGCACAATTCCCGTATTGATCGGTGCTTCATCGAGGTTCTGCACAAAAAATTTGTCCACCTTGAGCGTATTGACGGGTAACGAATGCAAGTAACTCAGCGAAGAGTAACCTATGCCAAAGTCATCAATACTAAACTGAATTTTTCTGCTTCTTAATTGCTTCAGGATCGCCACAGTTGCTTGAGACTTTTCCATCAGCGCACTTTCAGTAATCTCCAGCTTTAAGCAGTAGGGATTGAGTTGGGTTTGAATCAGAACTTGGTCAATCAGGTCGAGCAAGCCTCTTTGGCTAAACTGTTGAGGGGAAAAATTGACACTAATCGTAAATGATTCTTTCACCATTCCTGCGACTTGCCACTGGCGAATTTGATGGCAAGCTTCCTGCAATACCCAATTGCCAATAGGCACAATCAAACCAGTTTCCTCAGCTACCGGAATAAACTCGGCTGGAGCAATTAAACCCCTGGTCGGATGCTGCCAGCGCAGCAAAGCTTCTACTCCTTCAATTTTACCCGTATTTAGACAAATAATCGGTTGATAGTAAACTCTAAATTCTTGTTTTTTAATTGCTTTACGCAGTTCTGTTTCTATCTTTAAAAACCTGCTTGCTTCCTGGTGCAGGGTAATATCAAAAATTTGATACCGGGATTTTCCCAATTCCTTGGCACGCCCCATCGCTGTCGCTGCATCTCGCAAAATATGTTCTGGTTGTTGATAATCTCGACCGCCCAAACTAATTCCAATACTGGCACTAATAAATACTTCATGTCCTTGCAGGTTAAAAGGTTCCTGCAAAGCCGCTAATATTTTATTAGCGACTTCAGCGGCAGTTGTGATATCTTGAGCTTCGGTCAGGAGAATGGCAAATTCATCGTCTCCTAACCGCGCGACCATGTCTTGTTCGCTCAAATTATCTCGTAAGCGACGAGCCATCGCATTGAGCAGTTCATCTCCTATGAAATAACCCAGGCAATTGTTGATGACTTTGAAGCGATCGCAATCTAAAAATAGCACCCCAAACCGATAGTCATGCTCAATTTTAGAGCGGTTTATCGCTAAATTCAACCCCTCCATAAACAACCCCCGATTTGGTAAACCCGTCAGCAGATCGTGACGGACAATTTCCATTTGATGATTAGCATAATTTATCTGCTCTTCCCTTGCTTCTGTTAATTCTTCAATTCGCCGATCTAGTAACATAATTTCTTTTCCTGCTGCTCTCAGCGATAGGTGAGTCTGAACTTTAATTAAAAGTTCATCGATTACTAATGGTTTGTTAATATAATCAATACCGCCGACTTCAAAGGCTTTTACTTTGTCAAAACCTTCATTGAGCGCGCTCAAGAAAATTACTGGAATTTTGGCTGTTTTTGGCTCTGATTTCAATCTACGGCAAACCTCATAGCCATTCAGCCCCGGCATCATAATATCCATCAAAATTAAATCAATATCGATCGTTGTTGACGCCCTCAACGCCAATTCACCGCTGATGGCTTTAAGAACGTTATACCCTTGTTGAGTTAGCACCGAATCTAGCAAGCGCAAGTTCGTTGGTAAATCATCAACAATGAGAATAGTTGCTGAAGAAAACAACAGATTATGAGTCATCGCTACAGGTTAGTTGAAGTGAGAGAACAGAATTTTCCGAGTATTGTCTTGATAATTCATTGTTAGCTTGCCCAATTGCTTTTATGCGAGAAGATAGTGACTTTAAAAAGAACTTAAGAAAAAGGATAAAAAGTAAAGGATCTGGCAAAAGTCGGCGCAGATCTGAACCCAGGTGAGGAATGGGCGTTCTCATGCCAGAGGTTTAACGGCTTTAGCCCTTACTAAGAACCATTAACCCAACTTATTATTATTTTAAATTAATGAAGAGAAAAATACAATTGTCGATCAAAATCTAAAAAACACCCGGTTTACAGCAAATAGCAATTGCTCTCGATGGTTACAAATTTTTTTGTCATAACTTGAATCGTTATAGCGGATTGCATTCCAAGCGCCAAAGGGCTGTACCTCACTCATAGTGCAATCTGCTGTAAAGGCAAACACGAGAGCTTTTAATCCGGCTTAAATTAACTCTAATTTTTACTATTTGGCAAAAATAAGGCTTTTGGGGAGAAGATAGAGACTTTAAGGAGAACTTATAGCTTTTGGGTTATGCGTCACCCAGAAACGCGGTTTTTTACAAAAACCGCGTTTCTTGAGTTGCTTGGAACCCAGGATATTACTGTTCAATTGCTCCTAATGCCTTCAAGGTTAATTTCTGTGCTGGAGTCAATCCCGTCACCCCGGTAATATTTGTGCCTTCATAAATTCTTTCCGGTCTAAGCGTGTCTAAACAAACCCCAGTTTCTACATCCCAAAACTTTATTGTTTCATCATTACTACTACTAACTAAAGTTTTACCATCAAGAGTAAACGCCACCGACCACACGGCGCTGTTATGCCCTTCTAATACTTTAATACACCGCCCCTTGCTCACATCCCAAAGTCGGATTGTTTGATCGACGCTACTGCTTGCTAAGATCCCACCAGAGCGAATCGGAATAAAAGCAACTGACCAAACAAAACTTTGATGACCTTCCAGAATTTGGTGGGGAGAAGGGTTAGCGCTGAGGGTTTCCAGGTTCCAAAGTTTAACAGTTCCATCTTCGCTAGCACTGGCGAGAATTTTCCCATCCAGACTAAAGGCAATTGACCAAATAAATCCCTGATTTCCAAATAAAGTTTTTATGCATTCTCCAGTGTCGATCTGCCAAAGTCGAATTGTTTGATCGGCACTGCTGCTAGCTAAAATTTTGCCATCGGGACTAAAAGCAACCGATAACACCCAACTATCGTGTCCCGACAGGATTCGCAGACAGTGACGGTTACTGATATCCCAAAGTCGAATAGTTTGGTCAGAACTACCGCTAGCTAAAATTTTGCCATCGGGACTAAACGCCAGCGACCAAACGCACCCTGTATGTCCTAAAAGTTGAATTGGCGTACTAATGCTATCTGCAATTCCTGTTTTATTTAGCTGCCAAAGGCAGATGGTTTTATCTTCGCTACCGCTGGCTAAAATCCCCCCATGCCCCCCTTGCAAAGCAGGGTTGGGGGGGATCGGACTAAAAGCAAGAGTGCGGATTGATTTTTGATGTTGGGATAGAGTCCCTAAACAGCGACGGGTGGAAATATCCCAGAGACTGATGGTTTGATCTGTACCACCAGATGCGACGATTCCCCCTTGGGGGCGATTGGGGGGAATCGAACTCACTGCAACCGACCAAATCGAGTTAGCATATCCTTGAATTGTTTGCAATGCATTGACACCGTTTTCATCAATTTGCCACAACTTTAAGGTTTGCTTATCGCTACCCGCAATAATTTGTCCATGCTGTACGGGCGAAGCATTCGCGCAGTTATCTTGTCCCTCATCAACAGAATCTATACGCGAATGCTTCGCCCCTACCACCACCGACCAAACCTGACTGGTGAATCCCGATAATATTTGACAGCATTCTCCTGTTTCGATTTGCCAAAGTTTGATAACTTTGTCATCTCCACCCGCGATGGTTTTCCCATCCGGACTAAAGGCAATTGACCAAACAAATGTCAGATCTTTACAGATAGTTTGGTGGCATTCTCCGGTTTGGACTTCCCAAATTTTAATACTTTGTCCGTCGCAACTTGCCAAATAAAGCCCATCGGGACTAAACGCAACCGCAGAGATTTGATTTTTGTGTCCGGTGAGAATTTTGCTGCAATCGATTGTTGTTATATTCCAAAGTCTTACTGTTCGATCCGCACTCCCACTGGCGAGGGTTTTTCCGTCGGGACTAAAGGCAACCGTATGGACGGTATCGGTATGTCCTGGCAAAGTTTTAAGGCAATTTCCCGTTTTTATATCCCAGAGTTTGACCGTGCGATCGCTACTCCCACTCGCCAAAATTTTACCATCCGGACTGTATGCAATCCCCCATACCCAATCCCCATGACCGATTAACGATAAAGTATTCCGAATCGGCGATAAATTTTTCGCCCCCTCTGCTATGTTTCCCGCTTCATCCTGCCACAATCTAATTGTGCTATCAAAGCTACCGCTAGCCAGCATCTTTCCCTCTGAACTAAAGCTTAAAGACCAAACCGTCCGAGTATGTACTAATTTGCGAGACAACAGTTTCCCATCTGCTACTTGCCACAAACGCACTTCCCCATCTTTATGTCCCGTCGCTATTTGCGTTCCATCGTGACTCAGTGCAATTCCACAAATATCGCCAAAAGTTTCGCTAAAAACCGATTTGGCTAAATTCGCTCCTGTCAAGTTCGCTCGACGTAAATTAACCCCTGGGAAATACGCTTGCCAAATCGTCAGCCCAGACAAATCATAACCGCTTAAATCTACTTTTAAATCGATCAGTAAATTGAGCAAATTGCCAGCAATATACCCTGGTGTTGTCAGTAAATTTGATCGCAAATATGCTAAAATATTATTGATAAATGCTATTAAATTTTCTCGGTTGCCGAAACTGGTTAATAACCCTTCCAGTATCGGATGGAGAATCAAATTAATTTGCGCGGCTAGCACCGATTCAGAAGATTCAGCTTTGATTAAGGCATGGTGTTTCAGGAGGTTGAGGCTGTCAAAATTGCCCGAATCGCTGGCGGTGCGGACTTCTGCACAGACTTGCTCGATCAAGCGATCGCTCAAATATTCCATCACCACGGGTTGCAAAGTAAACAACTGTCCGGCGTTGGTAGAAAGGGTTTCTATAAGCGATCGCCACCCAATAAACTCCAAAGATTCCATAATTCTCCCCGCTGAAACGCGAGGAACAATATCTTCCCGTAATTGGGCGAGCGAAACTGGTTCTCGATTAATAGCCAACCAATAAAGAATTTGCTTTTCTAGCGTCGCCAAGCGATCGAACTGCTGTTGTAATAAACTGCGAATCCCATTAAAAACCGCTACCCCTTCAGCCAAAAATTCCGCAATATTGCCAGCAAATAACTCTTGAATCGAAGTCGCGACAATTTTTAAAGCTAGGGGATTTCCTTGATACAGTTGCGCGAGTTGCTTGATATTTGCTTCGGAACCCCGAAGTCCTTTAGTATTTAATATTTTTTCCCCTTCTACATCGGGTAAACCCTTTAATTGCCAACAACGCACCGGCAAACTTTCGCCTTCGAGAGACGAAATGTATTGGGGTTTTTCTCGTGAAGTTAAAATCAAGCAACTTTGGTGAATTGTTTCAGCCACTCGTCTAAAAAGTTCCTCATAGCCTTCATATCCTTCCCGATAGCGTCCGGCGGGACTACCAGGTTTTAAAAGAGTTTCGATATTATCGAAGACTAACAAACACCGTGAGGAGCGTAAATAATCGGTTAGTCGGGAAATTTGACCGCTGATAGTTTTGGGTAAATTAACAGCAGTTTCCTGCTGCTGAGAAAAAAATTGAATTAAGTCTCGGAGGAGTTCTTCTAGAGGGGGGGCATTTTTGAGCGATCGCCAAATCAAAAACTCAAAATTATCCCCAACTTTCTGAGCCAATTTCACCGACAGTGCCGTTTTACCAATCCCACCCATTCCCAACAGCACGACTAGGCGACAATTTTCTTCCAGAATCCACTCGGACAGACTTTCTAATTCCAACTCCCGACCGTAAAAAACCGAAACATCAACCGCCTCACCCCAATCTTGAGTAGCATTGATCCTAACAATATTATCAATTCCCGGTTGCGTGTAATCTTGGTCTTCTAATTCCAAATTTACTACCTGGAAAATCAACCGCAACGAACTTTCATCCGCCCCTTGTCCCCGCAATATTTTTCTAATCGTTGTCGGATGCAAACCGGAAATACTCATCAATTGAGATTTTTCAGAAATTTTCGCAGCATTGTACTTGACTCCGGTTTTATCCTCTAACTCGCTAATGCGGTTTTGCAGTTTTTTCGCTCCCGTTGGCGTCAGGACATAACCGCGATGACGCTTAGGCCCAGAAGGTTGTTTGGATTTCACAGCAGATCGCCCCTCTACACATGGGTTAGATTTTAGATTCAGTTTAAATCTTCTAGATACGGGTCAGGTGAGGATGCGATCGCCTTATCGTTATTCTACCATTAATTTTTATTTTAGAAATCTTAAACTATGGCAAAAAATCAGGTCGTGCTTGTTGAGTTTCCTTCAGTTGCTGTTCTAGACTGTCCCAATCTTCCCGTTCAATATCAGCAATCAATTTGTCGAGGGTGCGGCGATATTGTTGCAGACTTCGCAACAACGCGCCGCGATTGTACCGCGCCATCATTACCCCCAATTCGGGATTTCCACCCCCCACCCGCGAAGTATCTTTAAAACCAGAACTTGCCAAATTTTGGGCTAATTTTACAACTTTCCCATCGGTTTCGCCGATGCAGCTAGCAATTAACCCAGCGCTTACCATCACTGGTAAGTGGGAAATCCAAGCAACAGCGCGGTCGTGGTCTTCTGGCGTGCAAAAATAGATTTGGGAACCAAGACTTCTCGCAATCTCTTCCACCGTTTTAACCGCCTCTGGAGGCGTTGTTTCAACAGGTGTTAACACATAAGGTCTGCCCGCAAATAAATTCGATATAGCCGCATCTAAACCGCTTTCTGCGGTTCCCGCCATCGGATGTCCGCCGACAAAATTAGGCCAAATCTCGTTTATTTCTTGAACGATTGGCGTTTTTACAGACCCCACATCCGTCAAAATTGTATCAGCAGAAACATGGGGTATTAATTCCTTGACTATTGGAACAATTAATGATATTGGAGAACAAATAAAGATGGCATCTGCTGTGGCGAGCAAGCTGAGATTGGTGCTGGCATCATCTACGATGCCGCGATGCAAGGCCGCCCTACAAGTTTCTTCTTTCCGACTAACTCCCAGTATCCGATAACCTTTTGGGCGCAAATCTAACGCCAGCGAACCACCAATCAATCCCAATCCAACAATGCCAATCTTCATAGGTAATGGTTAATAGGTAATGGGTAATAGGTAATTTTTTAATAACAAATGTTACCAATTATATCGCGTTTGGTTGAAAATTTATGGGAGATTTTGATTGTGGTAGGGGCGGGTTTTACAAAGACTAGGACACATCCTAATTAACCTGCCCCATCTTTATGGAATATTGATGCTGCCACATAGCATATTACCAATTACCAATTTACAGATAATTTGGCATCATAAAAATTTGGACTGATTCGCGGAATCTCCGCAAATTTGCAACCACGATCAAAAGTGTAAAAACCAAGCAAAGCTCGATCGTTTAGAGTTGCAATTCGGGTTTTGCTGAAGTTTTCGCCCCTGTTGCGGCAGAAACGCTCACCGTGACGGTTAAGATATAGTCGCCGATCAACGAAGCCGCGGCCAAAGGGATCGGCGCGAATTGTCTGGCGATAGGAGAAAATTACGATACTTAGTAGCAGGATAATAGCGATCGCAATCGGAATCGACCAACCGAGTGTTAAGCTACCAGCACCCACCAGCACCAATAAAATCTCCTCCGTCCCGTAAGCTAGTGACGAAAGCGCATCCGACGAAAGCACCGCCAGTGCGGCGGCGTTAGTCAATCGTTCTTCGGCGTGAGCGCTCGTGGGTAACGATTTACCCACCAAAACTTGTTTAAACTGAGAATAAAACGACATAGATTAGTCTATTGAACAGTTGGATCTGAGTTCCGCTTGTGGTTGACAATAGGAAATAGGGACGCTAAAGAAACGACTTGCACCATTTCACCTATGCTCGTGCTAAAGTGCTTCGGAAGGTATCGGTTGAGGCGTTCCTGTTCGGGGGCTTGAATGCCACGCTTTGTTGTTCAGAGTTCCGCTTCCCCTATCAAGAGTACCTAATCTTTTCTGCGACCGTACCCGATACCAATACCCAGCGTCCCTGTCTGCGTCCAATACTTAAAAAGGAAGTAACATATTTATCCTACTGATTAGTCAGGGCCATCAATGGTAATCCTCATACACTATGTCTATAATCGAGCTACTCGAATTTGTTGGCCCGGTCGGGGTTAGTCCCGTGCATCCAGTGAGGATGTTTTCAAGGTAGCCATAATGACAGTCGAAGAATTTTTAAAGCAATACGCGGCGGGCGTCAGAAACTTTGCATCTATCAACCTGAGCGAGGCTAACCTGAGCGGCGTCAATTTGAGCGGCGTCAATCTGAGTGGCGTCAACCTCAGCGTCGCCAACCTGAGTGGTGCTAACCTCAGCGGTGCTAACCTCAGCGGTGCTAAACTCAACGTTGCCAAACTCAGCGGTGCTAACCTGAGTGGCGCTAACCTCAGCGGAGCCATTCTCAACGTGGCGAATCTAGTTCGAGCCGATTTAGGTCAAGCCGAACTCATGGGTGCGTCGTTGATCAGAGCCGAACTAATTCGCGCCGATCTCAGCGGCGCTAACCTCAGCGGTGCTAACCTCACAGGAGCCGATCTCAGCGAAGCAACGCTGAGGACTGCTAACCTCAGCGGCGCTAACTTAAGCGAAGCGAATCTCAGAGGTGCCTTGTTGACCGCAGCTAGCTTGGAAGAAGCCAACTTGCACGGAGCAGAGTTAAATCGAGCCGATCTGGGCGCAGCCGACCTCAGAGGGACGGAACTCAGACAAGTCAACCTCGGTTTAGCCAATCTCAGCGGTGCTGACTTAAGCGGGTCGAATTTGAGATGGGCCGACTTGAGCGGGGTCAATTTGAGTTGGGCTAACCTGAGCGAAGCGAAATTGAGCGGCGCTAACTTGAGTGGAGCCGACTTGAGCCACGCCAATCTGTTGAATGCTAGTTTGGTTCACGCGGATTTAAGTAGCGCCAATTTAATTAAGGCAGATTGGGCGGGAGCCGATTTAACCGGAGCCACAATCACCGGAGCCAAACTGTATGCGGCTTCCCGTTTCGGTTTGAAGACAGAAGGATTAATCTGCGAGTGGGTGGACTTATCGCCCGATGGCGATCGCAGCCAAATTTACCGCTTCTCAAAAGCAGAAGCCAAAAAGTTTTTTCTTCAAACCTTACCCACCGTCCGCATTATCGTTGATGCTCCACTCGACCAAGACGCCAACTTAGCCTTAGCTTTCACTTACCATCAACTCGCCGTCGCCTACCCGGTCATCCGCCGTCCACCCAGCATTGAAGTCAGCGATCGCCGCACAACTTTAACGTTTAAAATTGACAACGACGAGCTATTATTTGCCACGGCTTACGTTGCCATGTTTCCGTTTCAAGATGCTGCGATCGCTCAGAAAAATCTCCTCGCTTTGTTAGACCAAGTTAAACAAGACGAAGAAGCCATTGGCATCCAAGAGCAATATTGGTTAGAAAAAATTGCGATCGCTCTAGAACAAGTAGTTAAAATTTTAGAAAAAGTTAAAACAGAGGAAGGTTTAACTAAAGCTAGAAAAGAAAAATTCTTTCAAACTCCGACCCAGATTATTTTAACAAATTCTAGCGCTCAAGGTTTAAATATCTACGATCATCCTAGCTTTGGCAAGCGGTTTATCGGTTCGTTGGAATTGATTGGTTCGTCCCAAGAAACCGCCATCAAACCCCAAAAAAACCCCCGGCTGACAACCCCTGGATTTTTGAACTTCCTCAATAGCTTTCATTAAGTAAAAATAAAGTGTTTAACCAGGGGTAAGACAAGTTTAAAAAATGTTATGATAGACTGATATTATTTAAATCCGAAACCCAGACAATCTTTAACTATCTATCTGCTGACAAGGTAGCCCGAATGGAAGTAGAAGAACTGCTCAACCAATACGCAGCAGGAGAAAGAAACTTTGCTGGTGTCAATCTGAGCGAAGCTAAACTAAGTGGCGTCAACTTGAGCGGCGCCAATTTGAGCAGGGCAAACTTGAGCGTAGCTAACTTAAGCGGCGCTAACTTAAGCGGCGCTAACTTAAGCGATGCCAAACTCAACGTCGCCAGACTCAGCGGCGCTAACTTGAGCGGCGCTAACTTAAAAAGAGCAATTCTCAACGTCGCCAACTTAATTCGGGCTGACTTTACCGCCGCCGATCTTACGGGTGCTGCACTAATCCGAGCAGAACTGATCCGCGCCGAATTCAGCAAAGCAAACCTCAGCGGTGCAGATCTCAACGGTGCAGATTTCCGCGAAGGGAGGTTTAGACAGGCTAACCTAACTCGGGCTAACCTGAATCAGGCTAACGGTAGGGGCAGTTCCTTCACAGAAGCCGACTTAGAAGGGGCTAACTTGCACGGAGCCGATCTCAATCGAGTAGATCTGAGCGCAGCTAATTTAAGAGAGGCAGATCTCAGACAAGCAAATCTTAGCTGCGCCAACTTGAGTGGAGCCAACTTGAGTGGCGCAAATCTGAGATGGGTTGATTTGAGCGGGGGAGTGCTGAGATGGGCAGACTTGAACGAAGCCAAATTGAGCGGTGCCAACTTAATGGGAGCCGACTTAAGCAGCGCCAACTTACAGAATGCCAGTTTAGTTTACGGAGATCTGACACAAACCAGATTGATCCGGGCAGATATGACCGACGCCGATCTATCGGGAGCGATTATCACCGGGTCTAAAATTTATGGCGTGGCGCGCTTCGGGCTGAAAACAGAAGGCATGATCTGCGAGTGGGTGGATTTAAGTGCGAATGGCGATCGCAGCCAAATCCAACGCTTCAACAGCGAAGAAGAAGCCAAAAAGTTTTTTCATCAAACCTTACCCACAGTACAAATTATTATCGACGCACCCTTAGACCAAGAAGCTCACTTTACCTTAGCTGCTACCTACTATCAACTATCACAACAATACTCGGTACTTTCCCAACCCCCCAGCATTAAAGTAGGCCGCCGCCGCACTCTCCTAACCTTTGCCATCGAAAACGAAACTCAATTATTTGCTACCGCTTTCGTGGCAATTTTACCATTTGAAGATGCAAGCCAAACCAAAAAAACCATCATCGCTTTAATGCAAATGCTGCAATCCCCAGGATCGGAAAAATTGGAGATTAAAGAATTTAAAGTTATACAAAACCTGAGTAAAGTTCTCAATCAAACAGTCAGCGACGTTTTTGAAATTCAGGTGTTAAATACTCAGTTAAGGATGGAAAAAAAGAAGTTTTTCAAAGCGGCAACCCATACAGTTTTAACCAACTCGAGTTCGCAAACTTTTAGTCTTTATCATCACCCAGATTTTGGCAAACGTCTGGTTAAAGCATCGAGTTTTAGCAGTCCGGATCTAGTCACGTCCATCGAGCCGATGCCATTTACCCTAGCGCCCCTGAGTATCCTGATTGATTTTATCAAAAACTTTCCCGTGTAAACATAGCAGGTTTGAAGCGAAAAATCAACCCAATTATAGACCCAAGCAACCGGGCAGAATCGATAGAATTAAAATAGAAAACAGACGCTTGGAAGCCAAAAAATAGTAGCGCGTTGTGAGGGAAAAATTATGAGTGGGTGGCGCGATCGCTTCGGCAAAATGATGGGCAAAACACGCTTTGTCGTTTGTCGCCTATTTATCCACCTAGCCGGTGACCAAGTAGCGCCCCTGCTGGGCGTCCTCAATCAAGTCGCAAGGCAGGCAATCGACTCGGAAGGCGATATAGAAGTCTTAGGCGAAGGATTGGTCGAAATCTGCCAAAGCCTATTGCAGTACGATACCTACTGGCAATCAGCCGCCAACGAAGGCGATGTATTGTGGGACGAAGGCGAAGCGGGCGACTATTTCAACGATTTGTTTACCGACTCGGCGCAACGCTACTTAAGCGAACCCGACCTGGGAACGCCTGCTGGAGCGAGGGATACATTCTCCTTGCCAGTGACTCGCAACCTAGTGGTGATGATAACAGTAGCCTTTGAAGGCGAAGTGCCAGAGCTAGAAACAGATTTGGCGAATATCTCCGCACTCAAAGCCGGATTGAAGGCAATGATTAACTTACACTATCAAAAAACCCTGCGGGCGATTCAAGTTCATTTCTCCCCCGCGCAATTGGGAGATGAATTAAGTGGCGACCAACTGTTGCAGCATTTCCCGGAATTAATTCCCCTGTAACTCCCACAGGACTTAGGCACGACGAACCCCAGAAACCGGGTTTCTTGCTACGATCTTTAGTTCCAAAGCGACGATTAATCGATTATTCCCGGTTTCTTTGCCTAAGTCCTGTCCCAGTTAGCGCCAACCCGAACCCTCCTCGTGCTAAATAATTAACCGATCTGCCACTTGTTGTGAAATTGTCATGATTGCTTACTCATCCCGGATGCGTAAAATCGCAGTAATATTCCTAACCCTGACCTTGTGTTGGACAACCGTTGCTTGTAGCGGTTCAAACACAACCACACAACAACCCCCGAACCAAAATGTCGCGGTAGCGCCCCAGAGTCGCTCCAACCTAAGTAGCGGCGAGTATGCAGTGCAACAAGCCAGCTACAGCGATGCTAATGGGGAATACACCTTGTTTTTACTCAATACACCTCCGGGTACTCCCCCAACTTATCGCACCAGCAATTTACAGATGGCGCGACTGACGCCGGACGAAGTTTCTGCCGGTAAAAAGAGCTATCTCAAAATTGACAACAATCAAGCGTCTTTGCACTTGACCGAAGACTTCAAAATCGAGTATGTCCACGCGGTGACCGAAACCCGACCCGATCCCCAAACCGGACAACCTCAAACCGTAATTGTCCGCCAAGAATCTGGCGGCTTCTGGGCACCCTTTGCAGGCGCTGTGGCGGGTAATATTGTCGGCAATCTGTTATTTAGGCCCCAATACTACGTGCCGCCGGTGTATCAACCCGGAGTAAGCGTCATGACTGGCTTTGGCGGATATGGCAGGACTTATGACCAAGCCGTCAACCAGTATCAAGCCCGTTACCAAGCACCCCCACCCGCAGTCAGAAATCGTCCCGCGTATCTCCGCACCACAGGTCGGATCAGAACCTATCCTTCCGGCGGCTCGACGGTGCGGACAAGTCCGCGGGTGAATACAGATCGCCCCACAGGTTCCGGTTTTGGCTCGAGTACCCTGCGCTCCTCGGATAGATCCCGTCCCAGCCGCTATGGACGCGGTTCCAGCAGTTTCGGCAGCGGACGCCCGTCCCGTCCGGCTCGCAGCGGCTTCGGCAGCAGGCGGCGTTAGTATCTTCGGGCAGGTGGGCTGGTGTACAATTCTCCCCATTTCCTCTGCCCACCTGCCCCCCTGCTCCTCATCTCCTGGAGTCCCACTTGTTGGCTGTGCCAAAATAAAGGACAGTCGAACAATAGGTAAACTCGTCAGGTCAGCACCGGGCACTCTCTCTGAGTGCGTCTCGCTGCCCCTGCCTTCGGTTATCGGGTTTGACAAGAAATGTTTTCTTTCACGTTCTCAGCGGTTAAAACTGCTTGATTCGTCTTTGCTCCCTGCTTTAAAGAGACATTGCTCCCCAGATATCCCAACTTTTTCTGTGATAGAGGTAGAAGTCCACAACTCACTCCGCGCCTTTCTGCGCGAAGCAGGCGAACCCCACTGGCCCCATCATTTGACAATGGCAAGGCTGGTAGCGCGCGCTTTGCGGCTGGGGCGCAGCGCCCTGATGCAGGTGGGAGTTTATGGCGGCTATGCCAGATATCGCCTGAGTTACTTGACACCCGCCTTGATTTGGCCTGGGCCTGCGATCTTAGTCGCGGCGGAAGCCGTTCAGCAGCGTCTCGTGAGGGTGGAAATTCCCCAGCTGCGTCAGTGGATACAGAGTTCTAAGCCAATTCTCATGGGGGACGCTTTGCCCGCTCCCGATTTTCAGGGACTGTTACTGGTGACTCCCGAAGTTTGGTTACAAGATCGATTGACGGGGCAAAATCGGTTTGGCACTGGTATTCCGACGATTATCGATGGCGTTGACGATCTGGAAGATTGGACGCGAAACGTTTTGACTGCCTGCATTCAATCCCAAGACTGGGAACAATTGATGCTAGCTTGTCCGGATCGAGCGGAGGCGATCCGAGAAGCGCGGGTACAACTAACTAAGGCGGTTTTCCAGCATCCCCCTAACCCCTATGAATGCTGTCTGATTGAAACATCAGAGCAAGATATCATCAGACGCTTGTATGAAAATCTGGGGCACCAAGCAACTGCCCCCGATGGGGAAAGCAATTGCGCCCAAGAGTTGCAAGATCGGGCTATTGAAAATCTACCCTCTGCCTGGAAAATTTTCTGGCAGCGGTTTTCAATTCCAGGACAGCTAGTCTGGGCAGAAATTGCCCGCCCTTTGGGTCAGTTTTCCTTGTATTGCGGCCCGGTGGAGGTCACAAGCGCGTTGAGCAACATTTGGCAGTTGCAGCCAGTGGTGTTGATTGGCGGTGCTTTGGAGTTAGATGCAGAAGCGCCGATCTACCGTCAGCGGATGGGATTGGGAGATTTAACTTGTCTCAAGTTTGCTCCAGACCGCAATAGCGAATTGATTAAACTGTATTTGCCGGATGGGCTACCCATGCCCAATACGCCGCAATTTCAGGCAGCGCTGTTGCAAGAATTCCGCAAGTTGCTGTTGGCGATCGCTCCCTTTGGCGGACTGACGGTGTTATTAGTCGGCGATGTGCCGCTGAAGGCGATTGTGGCTGCTACCCTGGCGGCTGAGTTTGGTTCGCGGGTGCAAGTGGAAAAAACTTGTTTGGATGACAACGGTATTTTAGTCACCGGGTGGGAATTCTGGCGGCAGTATCAAGGCGTTTTACCCGCACCCTTAGCGATCGCGATCGCTACTTTACCCATTCCCTCTCTAGAACATCCCCTCGTGGCGGGGCGCGTTGCCTATTACAAGCAACAACGCTTAGATTGGTTTCGCTTATATTTATTGCCAGAAGCTTTAAGCTTTTTGCAGCGCGCGATCGCCCCCGTGCGAGAATCTGCTGGTGTCGTTGCTCTGTTCGACACTCGCGCCATCCACCGCAGTTACGGTAACCTCGTCCTCGCTGCTCTCAGCCCCTTTGCCCGGATTAACTATTTAGACAAGAGCTTGTTCGGTAGCGATCCGGATATTACTACCTAATTTCTTTCCCATTCCCCATGCCCCAATGTTGTCGTTTTGTGAAAATCTAGCCACAATTTTGAAGTGAACGCTATCATCAAGCCAAAGTTAAACTTTCACCGCAATGAGTCATGGGCGAATCTAAACGTCGTAAAGAAGCACTGGGAGAAAAATACGGTCAAGAATCTAATATCCTTCCCTGGCTGCCAATCACCAAAACCCAAGCTGAACGCTTTGCCAAGTTAACTAACCGTGGTACTTGGATCGGCATTATTCTTCTAGTTGTTTACTGGGTAACAATCCGATTCATTGGGCCTGCCTTCGGCTGGTGGCAGGTTGATTAAATTGTGGCACAGCTGGGCAACGCACTAAACTTAGTCTGGCGCAACTGATGCCAGACATATTTATACGGCAGTCTTAGCCGTCCTCACATTCCCCCGCCAGACAGAACCCACTTTGGGTCTTTGGGGTCTAAGATCCAAGTATATCCAGGGAAATGTGTGTTTTGCTACTATGCTGCGTCGGAGAGTCAGTTAAAAAGGTTATAGAACTCTAGTTTACAAGAGTTATGCCGCATGATAACAAATTTTAAAGTGGGGAAATATTAAAAAAATATAAAAAGGTCTA
>DNGJ01000515.1:29874-43862 GCA_003486305.1 Cyanobacteria bacterium UBA11371 | reverse complement strand
CTTTTCTATAGCAATAGAGTAATGTTCAGTCCGGATTAATCCGCATCAAAATTTGGTCGTATTCCACGGGATTGCCGTTGGATACTACGATCTCCATTACCTGTCCCGAGACTTCGGCTTCAATTTCGTTCATCAGCTTCATGGCTTCGATGATACAAATCGTTTGTCCCACGCGGATGCGATCGCCGACTTCCACAAACGGCGGTTCGTTGGGACCGGGGGCGCGGTAAAATGTCCCCACCATCGGGGATTTAATCGCCACCCATTTCGACTCAGCTTGGGGCGGTGATGCCGGTGGAGGAGAAGCGGCAGCAGGAGCCGTTGTAGGGCGGACTGGCACCGCAGGTGGCACAGCGCGACTTTCCTGGTCTAAAGCTAAAGCTTGGGGTGGGGATAAGCGCTCAAGAGGGCGATCGCTCAATGAGCTACCCTTACGCACTGTCAATTCAAAGTCCGCACTCTTGAGTGTCAGTTCGGTAATCTCGGTTTGATTTAAAACCGCCAGGAGTTCGCTGAGTGCTTTTAAGTCCAATTCCACAATAAGTCTGACCCCGTTAAATTCGTTTTGAAGGTAATTGGTAACAGGTAATGGGTAATTGGTAATGGGTAATTGTTTTTTAAATTACCGATTACCCATTACCGATCCCCGATTCTCCAATCTCAAATCTAAAATCTCACCGATAAAATTTACTCGCGACCTAGATATTTATCTTCGCGGGTATCAATGCGGATGCGCTCGCCGATAGAAATAAACAGGGGAACCATCACTTGCGCCCCGGTTTCGACAATAGCGGGTTTGCTACCGCCGGTGGCGGTGTCTCCTTTGACACCCGGATCGGTTTGAACTATTTCCAATACAACCGAGTTGGGCAGTTCTACTTCCATCACTTGGTTGTTCCAGCGGATGACGTTCACCTCCATGCCTTCTTTGAGGTACTTGACGCGATCGCCAATCTGTTTAGCAGAAAGTCTCGCTTCTTCATAGGTTTCCATATCCATAAAGACGTAATCATCCCCGTCTTTATAGGTATGCTGCATCGTACTCTTTTCTAAATTGGCTTGCGGCACCGTTTCACCAGCGCGGAAGGTTTGTTCTACCACGTTGCCAGTTTGGACGTTTTTCAGCTTGGTTCGCACAAAGGCAGAACCCTTACCTGGTTTGACGTGGAGGAATTCTACGACCCGCCAAACGCCATTATTCCATTCAATTGATACGCCGGGTCGAAAGTCGTTACTCGAAATCATGAAGCTTGTTTCTCACAGGCAGAACGATCGGCTTAATGATTGTACCGCTCAACGCGACCAAACAGGCGCAGGTGAGCCGGTGAGATGGGGTGCAGGTGAGAATATACATTCAAATTCCCCCTCTGCCTAAGAAGCCCCTCTGCCTAAGAAGCCCCTCTGCCTAAGAAGCCCCTCTATGGGAAGATGGAAGATTGTGTGTACTTAAAACTTTATTTATGCCTCGTTCTAGTCTTCCAATCTTTGAGCTTGCCAAGCGCTGGCTCTTAACCGGCATCGCGATGCTGCTGCTGGTAACGCTGTCTTTGGGGCTTTCTGCTGCCTACCGGCAAAGCCGTTTACCTGTGGGAAATCCTATCACCGATGGTAGAGCGCTATTGCGATATGCGCTACCAATTGATAATCAGCCGGTGCGAGACTTGCAAGCGAGTTTGGAAGATATTGCTAACCAAATACGCGCCAATCGCCGCTGGAGTGCTATTTCTAGCGATATTAGCAAAGCAGGTTCGATTCTCTCCCGCCCTGAAAAACTGCTAGCGAGCATCCCCGAAGAACAAAAGCCAAAAGCTGAGGCTTTAATCGAGGAATTGAAAGGGCAATTAACCGTCCTTTCTAACGCTAACGAAGCCAAAGATAAAAACCAAATCTCGATCGAGCGTTTCAAGGCGCTAGATTTAGTGGGGGATCTAGAAGATTTGATGGTGGAGAAATTCCCCTATGAAGTTCCCGCCGAATATAGTAATTTACCTCAGCTAAAAGGGCGCGCCACGATCGAAATGACGACGAATAAAGGCCCGATTACCTTAGTTGTGGATGGCTTTAGCGCCCCCGTGACTGCGGGTAACTTTGTAGATTTAGTTGAGCGCGGTTTTTACGACGGGATGAAGTTTACTCGCGCTGAAGAATCTTACGTGCTGCAAGCTGGAGATCCACCAGGTCCGGATCAAGGTTTTATCGATCCAGCAACTGGTAAGTACCGCGCCATTCCCCTAGAAATTCTGGTTAAAGGCGATCCAGCACCAACTTACGGTATTACCCTAGAAGATGCCGGACGCTTTCTGGAACAGCCGGTTTTACCCTTCTCTGCTTACGGTGCTGTAGCAATGGCGCGTCCCGAATTCGAGCCGGATGGGGGATCTTCTCAGTTTTTCTTTTTCCTATTTGAACCCGAACTGACTCCCGCCGGACTCAATTTGCTCGATGGTCGCTATTCGGTGTTTGGCTACGTGACGGAAGGTAAGGAAGTTTTGGACAAGCTGCGAGCAGGAGATACGATCGAATCGGCTAAAGTGGTTCGAGGAGCAGAAAATCTGGTTCAGCCTCAAGCTGCTTAAATTAAGCGCGATATGCCAAGGGCTAGCTGCGCGTGAAGCGAAGCTACCCTCGCAGCGAATCGCATCATAACCCCAAATTTTCGCTCTCAGGCTACTGTCTGGGAGCGATATCTTAAAATATTACAGTATATTAATTAACCTAGATTTTTACCTGATATGGCGATAGTTGAGTTTATTGTTATCTTCGCGCTTGCTGGAACGGCTGGGTTATTTATCATTAAAGCAACTGGCGAGCAGCAAAAGCAACGGCGGCTAGAAGTAGCTTTCTATGAGTTGTTAAAAGAGCAAGATAGTTGTATTTCCCTGATTCAGTTAGCTGCGGCTGCAACTGTTGATTCCCAGTTGGCTAAGCAGTATTTGGATCTACAGGTTAAGACTTTTGGTGCAATTCTGGAATTCGATCGCGATGGGGAACCTTTTTATCGCTTTCCTAAATTGCGGTTACCTCCGTCTTTAGCAAAAGGCGATTGGTGATAAATAACTCAAGTTGCTAGTTATTATAATTATAATGGGTTGCTAAATAGCTAATTGCTAATTGTTAATGGCTCGTGGAAATATTTTTCGGTTCTACCATTAGCCATTAGCGATTAGCCATTACTTGTTAGCATTTACTAGCAACTTGCGTTAAATAATTTCAGATTTCAGATTTGAGATGGCAGAGTTTAGATTTGCTGAGTCCCTACTACAAACAATTTATGAAAATTAGGGATGTTGGGGAACAAGGTTTATTACAGCGATTGCAGCGGTTTTGTCCCGCCCAAATAGTGGGCGATGATGCGGCTGTTCTTTCAATGAAGCCTGGTTGTGAGCTGGTTGTGACTACCGATATGTTAGTTGATGGGGTGCATTTTAGCGATCGCACCACTTCTCCCCAAGACGTCGGCTGGCGCGCAGCTGCTGCTAATTTGTCCGATTTAGCCGCTATGGGCGCATCTCCTCTGGGAATTACCGTAGGTTTGGGTGTGACGGGCGATACAGAGGTGAGTTGGGTAGAACAGGTTTATCAGGGAATGATTGAATGTTTGGGAGAGTACGATACTCCGATTGTCGGGGGAGATGTGGTGCGATCGCCCGTTGTCACTCTCTCTATCACCGCGTTTGGCGAAGTTACCCCCAATCGAATTATCCGCCGCAGTGCTGCTAAAGTTGGAGATGCGATCGTTGTTACCGGCGTTCACGGTTCGTCCCGCGCCGGATTAGAATTATTGCTACATCCAGAATTAGGACAAAATCTCAACGAGAGCGCTAAAAAAGCATTAATTAAAGCGCACCAACGCCCAAAACCAAGATTAGATGTTTTACCAATTCTTTGGGACATTCTAGACAATTACCAATTACCAATTACCAATTACCAATTACCCATTGCCGGAATGGATAGCAGCGATGGATTAGCTGATGCGATTGTGCAGATTTGTCGGGCTAGTGGAGTGGGGGGGGTGGTTACGCGATCGCATATTCCCCTATCCGATAGTTTACTCAATTTTGTGTCAGCACAACAAGCATTAAATTGGGCATTATACGGCGGCGAAGACTTTGAATTAGTGTTGTGTCTTCCGACCGAATTTGCCCAGATATTGGTCAATAAATTGGTTGAAAAAGCTGCAATTGTTGGAAAAATTACCAACGAGCAAGATGTGCATTTAATTGATTCTACAGGTTGCTATCAGAATGAAATTTTAAACCTTAGCCGAGGATTTCAGCATTTCGACTAGAATTACTGAAGCAGTTTAGCTAGGCAAATTGTCCAGCAAGCTGCTGGACAATTTATTTTGCTGAACGACCAAAATTTTACGCACGCATTCCATCCAATCATCCCAGGCGGCTGGATCTGCTGTTGTACCATCTTCTGACATGAGCAAATCTGAAAGTAGTCCTCCAATTTCATCAGACTGGGTGCGCTCGTAAAAGCTTTCTAGAAATAAGACCATTGCTGCAAATGCTTGTTTTTCAGTTAATTTTTCCATTTTACTAACCTCGATTGATTACGAATTGTTTTGATAATTTGGTTGAGTGGAACTGGAAAGACCTGTGTCTGGATGCCAGGTTTTAGGGAGCGGGTTCTTTCCACCATTTCTAATTTCTCCATTTCTCACTTGTACCCAAATTTGCTCCCCAGTTGTCAGCGTTTTGGCATACCATTGAGTATTATATTTGTCCGTTCCCAGATAGTTGTTAGGCTCGATAACGGTTTCCACAAACAATTGCCGATTCTCTGGTGTGTCATCTGATAGGTGTCCTGGCTTGTTACGGAAGATGTGCCTTGCGTTTTTGTTTATGCCTTGCTCTAATTTGGCTCTGATTGCCTGTTGGTCTGTGTTCGACATAAACTTATTTTAGGGCTAGTGCAGCGATCGCTCTCCTCATTCCACTACCTTTCGCTGGCTCTGTTACATCGCTTTTATGCCTCCTAGTGATTAATTTTTATTAATAGGTATTGACTAGAGAAAAATTGCTACTTACAATTCTCTCACTTACGAAGGTTTGTAAGTTACAGCTTATACAGGAGTAGATTATGGATGGGTTTGAAGCTCTCACCCAAGGGGGAACTATTGGGAATTTTGGCATAGGGGAGAAAAATCAAGAAATCCTATCTTTTGAGCCGCTTTCGCTCCATTAGGAGCGAAAGCGGCTCGAATTTTCTACGCCTGGAACGGGGATTGATAGTAATTTATACTTAAACCAATATCGGGAAGCAGCGGCAGGATTTAGCGATCGCAATTTCGAGCATACTTGGGAAAACTGGCAGAGTGATGGGAAAGATCTCGTGACTGGTATTGTGGAAGGCGAGATGCCTACTCTACAAGATGACCTTCTCAGTGATGAAAGTGACGAACTATTGACAGATAGCGGTGGCACTACACCCACTACCCTAAACCAAACCGATGCCGCTTCTCAGACACGACTTGTTGAGTCCTATGGCAAGATACCCCTTAGCTTTGAGATGAATCAAGGTCAGACAGATGCTCAGGTCAATTACCTGTCTCGTGGTAATGGTTATGCTGTGTTCTTGACACCGACTGAGGCAGTCCTGTCCTTGCAAAAGCCAACTGCTAAATCTAGTACAACAGAGAGCAGTGGAGATAACCAGACTGCTACGGGGAGTATACTGCGGATGCAGTTAGTGGGAGCCAATGCTGCATCCCAGGCAACAGGAATAGACGAACTTTCCACTAAGAGTAACTACCTTAAAGGTAATGACCCCAATCATCAACTCATGGGTATTTCCAATTACGCTAAGGTTAAGTATGAAAATATCTACTCTGGAATAGACGTAATCTATTACGGTAATCAACAACAACTAGAATATGACTTTGTAGTTGCGCCAGGAGCCGATCCCAATGCTATCGCACTTAATTTCCAAGGTGCAGACAAAGTTGAAATAGATGCCCAAGGAGACTTAGTGTTGCAAACTGCTGGCGGAGAGGTTCGCTTTCACAAACCTGTTATTTATCAAGAAGTGAGTGGCGAGCGGCAGGAAGTTTCTGGAGATTATGTTTTAAAGGATAATCAGCAGGTTGGATTCCAAATTGGTAACTATGATGCTAGCAAACCCCTAATTATTGACCCAGTTTTGTCTTATTCCACTTACCTGGGTGGTAGTGGCATAGACAGTGATTTCGTAAAAATTGCTGTGGATAGTGCTGGGAATGCCTACGTCACAGGGCGAACTACCTCACCTAATTTTCCGAAAGCAACTGGTTTTAATAATGGTGGTAGTGAAATAGAGGATACAACTGATGTCTTTGTAGCAAAGTTAAATGCCAATGGCACTCAACTGCTTTACTCTACCTACATAGGCGGCAGTGGTTCTGAAACACCAGGTGGTATTGCGATAGATCAAGATGGCAATGCTTACGTCGCAGGCAGTACCTATTCAGAAGACTTTCCTGCACAAAATCCCGATCCAGATACTCGTATGGGTACTGGTGAAATGTTTTTAGTCAAGTTGAATTCTACAGGCAGTCGCGTCTACTCTTCAATCCTATTCAAAAAAGAAGAAGATTTTATCAACCGAGCAGTAGGTTCTCCTCTTGACATCGCTGTAGATGGCGCTGGCAATGCCTATATAACTGGTTATACTAGCTACAGTGGCTTTCCAACAGTTAATCCGATTCAAACCAGCGAGCAGGTGAATGGAATTGTGGACGGCTTCGCGATCAAGGTGAATGCAGCTGGATCAGATCTTATTTACTCTACTTTTCTTGGAGGTAATGAATATACAAAAGGTACGGGTATTACGGTAGACAAAGATGGCAACGCCTATGTTACAGGTTTTACTGTTGCTACCAACTTTCCAACACTAAATGCTGTCCAATCTACTTTTGGTGGTGGCAGAACTGATGCGATCGTCACAAAAATTAATCCTGCTGGTGGTTTGGTTTACTCAACTTACCTCGGTGGTAGTGGAGATGAAAATGGCGATTTTGACGGTGACATTGCTATAGATAGAGATGGCAATGCTTATGTAACTGGAAAGACGAATTCGACTGACTTTCCGAAACCAAAATCTGAACAGCCAACTCTTCCCAATGGTCAACCTGACACATCTAAAGAACCGCAGCTACCTCCAACAGCTTTTCAGCCAACATTTGGTGGTGGAGATTTTGATGTTTTCGTAGCTAAGTTGAATCCTGATGGTTCCAAGCTCGTCTATTCTACCTACTTAGGCGGTAGTGGTCGAGATGAAGCTGGGGAAATAGCTGTCAATACCAAAGGTAACGCCTATGTAACTGGAAATACTAGCTTTTTCACTTCTTTGACTGATTTTCCACTCAAAAATTCCTTAAAGAAAACAATAGCTAAAGACACAGACATTGGTATTCTTGATGCCTTTGTAACCAAGTTGAATCTTGATGGATCTGATATTGTCTACTCTACTCTTATAGGCGGTGACAATACACTAGAGAGTGGCTACAGCATTGCTGTTGATAAGAATGATAATGCCTACGTGATTGGTGAAACTTTTATTGCTTCAGGTCTTTCACCTGACTTTCCTATCAAACCTGCTGAGAATGCTATACAAACAACTTTTGGAGGTGGTATTTCCGATGCCTTTGTAGCAAAGATATCTGAAAAGAGACCAGTCCTTATCGTTCCTGGAATCATTGGCTCTTTTATTAAAAATAAAGATGTAAAACGCTGGAATCGCAATCGAGGCTTGTCGCCTGATGAATTACAGATCGATCCCCTGATAAAAGGTTACGATCCGTTAATCAAAACTCTGGAGAATGCTGGTTATACAGAAGGAAAAGACCTGTTTGCTGCTGTTTATGATTGGCGATTGCCACCTTTCCCAGAGGATGGTGGTTTAGACGGAAAAATCAGCGGATTATCTGCTGCATCAATCACCGATAACACATATCAGTACGGCGTAGACTATCTTGGCTTTTGGCTAAAGACGGCTGCTGAAGAATGGAAAAAGAACAATGGGAGCTACCCTGATGCTGTTGATGTAATTGCCCACAGCACAGGTGGTCTTGTTACCAGATCATATATTCAAAGTGATGCGTATGGTGGAGCATTTCCTACTTCTTCTGATGCTACATCAACGGATATTTCATTTTTACCAAAAATAGGCAATTTTCTCATGTTAGGCGTTCCCAATAAGGGTGCCCCTAAAGCATGGAATCCTATAAACGATGATTGGGATAATGATATAATATTTGGTCAATTTATTTCAAAGTTTGCCAACGTGCCCTATCAAAAAGTACTAAAAGGTGAAGTAATAAATGGCCCCACACCTATCTCGTTGAAGACGTTGGAAAAAGCAGGCCAACCTGGAACACCACAGCACAAACAAGAATTTATCGAACAGTATGTTCCAACAATTCGGGCGCTTTCACCGGATTATGACTTTATTACCAATGACACAGTTCCCGATAGTAAAAAGAACAACTTCCTTTTAGACCTCAATGCCGGAACGGGTATTGCCTCCGTAATGGATAACAGTGATGTAACAGTTATCTATGGTACTAACCTAGAAACGATAACTTCTGTAACTCGAAAAGATCAGCCTGACACACAACAATTTGATGAACAACCAAAACCAACAATCCAATCTTTTACTAACTTTAAATCGCGCGTTCCTGAAGCTGTCTGGTACGAAGATAATAAGACTAATACTGATGAGCTAACTGGTGACGATACGGTTCCAGTTAGCTCGTCATTTGAGCCATTTAATAGCGACAAGGTTCAACATAAAGGATTTGGTAATGTAGGACATACAAAGCTGCCATCAGATCGGGATGTCCAAGAGTACATTCTTGAAACGCTCGGTGTTCAACTAGAGGATGGCAAGAAAGTGGACAGTTCTAGTGGCTTGCCAGATCTGTTGACTCTTCTTCGCACTATACATTTTTCAATAGATCCGGTTGAAGGCTTTCTAATTGATAGTACTGGAAAGCGTCTTGGATATAGTCAAGCGACTGGCCCCTTGAATGAAATTCCCAACAGTGTGTGGTTTGGTGATAATGAGGGCTTTGGTTGGGTTTTCGGCTCTGTTGATGAGCCTGTGAAGCTAGAATTAACGGGTCTTGGAGAAGACCACTACGTTCAAGTTAGCGCCCAGCAAGAAAATAAGGTTGGCGGTGTTGAGTCCAGTGGCTTCCTAGCAAAAGGACAGCAGCGGAACTTTAACATTGAACTTACGGATAATCCATCAACAGGTTCAACAACTGATAATCCACCTATTAGCCCAGGCATTGATGGTCGTACTTCCTATACCTTGGTGTTTGACGAACCCTATTATCTTGCACAACATTCTGATGTCAAAGCAGCAGTAGAAAAGCGCAAATTCAAGAATGGTTTTTCTCACTTTGTCAGACATGGAGAAAAAGAAGACCGCGATTTCAGGGTATGGGTGTTTGATGAAAGCTATTATTTAGAACAAAATCCAGATGTCAAAGCAGCAGTTGAAAAACGAAAATTCCGCAGTGGACTGCGACACTTTATCCGACACGGACAATTTGAAGGACGCCTACCCAATTCGTTCAATCCAAGTGCTAAACGCTTGCTGTTTGATGAAGACTATTATTTGGAACAAAATCCGGATGTGAAAGAATCAGTAGAAAGGCGCGATTTCCGTACTGGTTTTGCACACTTTATCGAGTGGGGACAAATTGAAGGACGCCTACCCAGTCCTTTGGGTAGTAACTTGCTTCCAGGTTAGAGGGAGAGGAAAAGGGATAGAAACATTCTGCACCAAAATCCCGGTTTCTTCGAGAAACCGGGATTTTTATTTTGAATCGCTGCTTGGGGATTGTCAGCGATCGCAATATCAACCGCATCAGAAACATTGCTATTCTGGTACAATAGGAGTAATAATAAAAAACTCGCACCAATGGTGCGAGAAATTGGCTGGACTCATAATAAGAGTGCGATCGCATATCTTCAAGCGACCACAAACCGGGTTTTTGTTGTGTTTAATTATGCTCAATCGCTTAGTTGACGAATCAAAGCGATCGCTTGTTTAGCTTGTTGAATTGCTGCTTGGGGAGTGGGTGCGATCGCAACTCCACCATCCCCCCCTAAATTACCAAAGAATTCTCGACTCTTTTCCTCACAATTCAATAAAATAACTGGTTTATTCGCTTTAATCGCTAGGGCAATTTCTGATGCTGTCCCCGCACCCATGCCGCAAGCAATTACCACATCGGAAGAAAGTACGTTAATATTATTCCGGGCATTTCCCATGTCGGTAATGATGGCAATATCAACGGCATCAGAAACGTTGCTCGTATCAGATGAAGGCAAAATCCCAATGGTTAAACCATTTGCTGATTTTGCTCCTATACTTGCAGCATCCATCACGCCACTATTTCGACCACCTGTTAATAATACCCATCCTTGTTGAGCAATTAGTTTGCCTAATTCGCGGGCAGTTTCTAAATCGGATGGGGTGGCATTTTCTCCCGGCCCCATGACGCCGATAATGAGTTTTTTCATAGTTGGCTAATTGCTAATTGCTAATTGCTAATGGGTAATTGGTAATAATCAATCGGCTTCTATTGCCCTATGCCTAACGACTGAAGTCGCGGCTATACAAACAAAGACCGCCTGCGCGGTCTATAAGAATTGCGGGGGTAATCAATCCGGATTTGGTATAATTGGTAATTGTAATAAACTTCGATTACCAATTACCAATTACCAATTACCTATTACCTATTACCAAAGAAATCCCACAATCATGCCTGCTAATAAAATTAACCCAATCCACACGTTTTGACGGAAGATTTGACCGTAAACTGGTTTGGGTAAGTCTTCTTGGCGCAGGCGAGAATAATGCCAAATCCAGCCGATTGTGGCGATTCCTAATGTTAGCCAAAAGCCCGAATGCAATTGCATGAGGACGCCTAGCCAAGCTAGCAAACCAATCGTACCGATAAAGAAAATACCAACTGCTTCGGCGGCATATTTGCCAAAGAATATGGCACTGGAATTAATGCCGATGCGTTGGTCGTCTTCTCTGTCGCTCATGGCATATACGGTATCAAATCCTAGCGTCCAGAGGATGACCGCGCCCCAAAGTATCCAACTGGCGGGTTCTAAATGAGCGATCGCAGCACTCCAGCTAATTAATACCGCAAATCCCCAAGCAATGGAAAGCACCAATTGGGGTACGGGAAATACGCGCTTCGCGGTGGGGTAAAAAACGATCGCTGGAATTGCCGCCACGCAGAGCCAAAAGCTGAGAGGATTGAGATACAGCGCTAAAATTCCGGCGCAACTCATCGCTACAATCGCTACCACAGCGCCAGTGCGGACGGATAAAGCACGGTTCGCGAGGGGACGAGTGCGCGTCCTTTCCACTTGCGGATCGATGTCTCGATCCCACAAGTCGTTGATTACACAACCAGCCGCGCTTGTCGCTAATGTACCCAGTATAATTACGCCTACTAGCGGCGCTGGCGGCATTCCATGACCAGCTAAAAATACAGCCCAAAGTGCCGGTATCATTAAAATCAGGCGTCCGGCTGGTTTGTCCCACCTCAACAGCCGAATAATCAAAAGCCAGGTGGGTTCGTCTTGGCGTTCTTGGTGGGTCAGCATATTTCAGTTCTCGACGTTCTCATAGGAATTTATACCCTTTAATTTCAGGTTAAATCAACAGGACTGACGCCAAGAAACCGGGTTTCTGTGAAAAATAGTTGGTTTGGGAACGAGAGATCCCAGTAAGAAACCCGGTTTCTAGGTCGCCAAAGCGTAAGTGCTGTCAAATAAACTTAGCATTTGCATTTTTTTGCTTTAAATAGGATATCTTTATGTTTGGGGTCGGGATAATCATCGTGGATGCGTCTAAGTAGCAAGGTGCCGATTTTACCGCAAGTGGTGAAGAAGCCCTGAATCGTGAGAGAAGACGGTGAAGAAATAACTAACGACGACCAACCCGCGTCCTGCTAACTAATTTACGGGCGAGTTTGTTCTGGTAAGGATGTCTTCTTTACCGCCAAACTTGCCCTTACAAAGTAACAACTAGCGACTACTTAGATGGTAAATTCAATTTCAGAAAGCTGGGTGAATGTTTCGGCTCGTGCTGGCTCCCAAGATCGCATTATAGCGGCGATTGACATCGGTACTAATTCGATTCACATGGTGGTAGTGCGGATTATTCCTTCGCTACCGGCTTTTACGATTATTGACCGGGAAAAAGATACAGTAAGGTTGGGCGATCGCGACCCGATCACCAAATGCCTTAAACCCGAACCTATTGCTAGAGCGATCGCTGCATTGCGTCGCTGTCTCGAAGTCGCCAAGTCGCTTAACGCCGAACAAATTATTGCGATCGCAACTAGCGCGGTGCGCGAGTCTCCCAACGGACGAGACTTCCTACAACGGGTAGAAGCGGAAGTGGGATTGCACGTCGATTTAATTTCGGGTCAAGAAGAAGCACGACGGATTTATTTAGGCGTGCTGTCGGGGATGGAATTTAACAACCAACCCCACATTATTATCGATATTGGTGGCGGTTCGACGGAATTAATTTTAGGCGATAGTCACGAACCGCAAAGTCTTAGCAGCACCAAAATAGGCGCGGTGCGTCTCACCGCAGAATTAGTCAAAACCGATCCGATTAGCAACGCCGATTATCAGTTTTTGCAAGCTTACGTGCGCGGGATGTTAGAACGTCCTGTAGAAGATTTGCAAGCACATTTAAAACCGGGAGAAATTCCCCGCCTGGTCGGAACTGCGGGTACGATTGAAACCATCGCTGGGATTAATGCTCGCGAAAAGTTGGGGATCGTTCCCTCAACGTTAAATGGGTATCAGTTTAGTTTGAAAGATTTGCGCGAGTGGGTGAATCGCTTCCGGAGGTTGAATAATGCCGAACGCGCCGCGATTCCTGGAATGTCCGATCGGCGTTCGGAAATTATTCTAGCTGGGGCGGTGATTTTGCAGGAAGCGATGACCTTGTTGGGAATAGAAGCGATCGCAGTTTGCGAACGCAGTCTGCGGGAAGGTGCGATCGTTGACTGGATGCTAACTCACGGTTTAATTGAAGATCGTCTGCGCTATCAAAGTTCTGTACGTCAGCGCAGCGTGATCAAAACCGCCCAAAAATATCAAGTCAATTTGGAACATTCCGAACGAGTGGCAGAATTTGCCATGAGTTTATTCGACCAAACTCAAGGACGCCTGCACAATTGGGGTGCAGCAGAACGAGAACTATTGTGGTCTGCGGCAATTTTACACAACAGCGGTCATCACGTCAGTCACTCGGCGCACCACCAGCATTCTTATTACTTAATTCGCCACAGCGAGTTACTAGGTTATACCGAATGCGAGATTGAATTGATTGCCAATATAGCTCGCTATCACCGCAAAAGTGCGCCCAAGAAAAAGCACGATCCCTACCGCAATTTGCCCACCAAAGAACAGCGGCAAATGGTATGTCAATTGAGTGCTTTGTTGCGCTTAGCCGTGGCGCTAGATCGGCGACAAATTGGTGCGGTGAAGCGCGTTAAGTGCGAGTACCGTCCAGAATTGCGAGAATTTCGCTTGCACCTAGAACCGGCACAAAGTAACGATGAATGCGCGTTAGAACTGTGGAATTTGGATTATAAAAAGATGCCGTTTGAACAGGAATTCGGCGTTAGGTTGGTGTCTAAATTGTCATCAGTTCCTGTTGGTGTTGGTTAGGGTTAGATTGAACTCAAAATCTTGCACGCGAAGCCTTGAATTAAGCCTTGAATTAAAATTCAAGCTTAAAGCTTAAACCTGTTAAAACAGGTTAAAATCTTTATTCACAAATGGTGGGTTTCAAGCGCAAGATATGGGTAAGACAGGGCAGGTTTAACGAGGCTATAAACTCGGTTTCTTTCAACGAATTAGTTGGTAAAATCTGCCCCTAAAACACCATTCATTCATATCATATCCGGTTGATTACCCATAATCAGCAGCCGGGACACGGCAAGA
>DNGJ01000515.1:15212-29625 GCA_003486305.1 Cyanobacteria bacterium UBA11371 | reverse complement strand
ATGCCGTGTCCCTACGCAACGACCGGGTAAGGTTTTTTTATTATGAGCAATTCAACGGACATTATATCACCATACGAGTCCAATAGTATCGGAGATGATATAACCCGTTTTAACGGGTTTTAGCTTTCAGCCAGAAATTTATTTCTGGGCGCTGAAATTACGATCCCATGCTCCTACTTTTTCCGATGAATTGCCATAATAGCGGCGATTACTCTGTCTAGATCTTCCATCGTTAAATTAGATCCAGAAGGTAGGCAGAGTCCATACTTAAATAAATCTTCTGCGATCGCACCCCCAACGCGATCGCATTCGGCAAATACAGGTTGCAGGTGCAAGGGTTTCCAAACTGGACGCGCTTCTATTTGCTGTTCGGAAAGTGCTAGGCGAATTTGTTCTCGATCTGCACCAAAAGCATCTGGGTCAATTGTTAAGCAAGTTAGCCATCTAGTGGCGCGTCCATAGGCAGCTTCGGGCATAAATTCGATCCCCGGCAAGTTTCCCAAAGCTTGTTGATAAACTTCAAAATTGCGTCTTCTTGCTTGTACTCGTTCTTCTAAAACTTGCAATTGACCGCGACCAATTCCCGCTAAAATGTTGCTGAGGCGATAATTGTAGCCAATTTCAGAATGCTGGTAATGAGGGGCGCGATCGCGTGCTTGAGTCGCCAGAAATCTTGCTTTTTGGATTAAACTTTCCTCTTCTGAAACTAACATGCCGCCGCCGGATGTAGTGATAATTTTATTGCCGTTAAATGAGTAAATGCCGATTTTGCCAAAGGTGCCAGGGGAACGGTTTTTATAAGTCGCGCCTAAAGATTCGGCAGCATCTTCAATTAGGGTAATTTCATAAGCGTTGCAAGCGGCTAAAATTGGGTCGATATCGGCGCTTTGACCGTATAGATGGACGATAACGACTGCTTTGGGCAATTTACCCAGTTTGGCGCGGTTATCCAGTGCTTCTCGCAACAAATTGGGATTGATATTCCACGTGGTGCGATCGCTATCCACAAAGACTGGTTTTCCCCCTAAGTAAGTAATCGGACTTGCTGTAGCAATAAACGTCAAAGTCGAGCAAAAAACTTCATCTCCAGTCTCAACACCAATTAACCTCAAAGCTAAATGCAAAGCCGCTGTGCCGGAACTAACAGCCGCCGCGTGACCAGCACCGACTACTTTACAGAATTCGCGCTCAAACGCATCTACATGGGGGCCAACGGGGGCGATCCAGTTGGTGTCGAACGCTTCTTTGACGAATGCTTGTTCGCGATCGCCCATGTGAGGTGTTGAAAGCAGAATCGGTTTTGTCAATGGCTTAGATCCATAAATTACTAATATTAATTTAGCAAAAAAAACTCAATAAATCATCTCGATTAAATAACAACTTTATGTAACTTTTTGTAAAACCTGCCAAATTGGCAACAAATTCAGATTTAATTGGTTTTTGATTAGAGCAATAGCGTCTTTATATTATGGGAATCAAATTGCTAGTTAAACAATTCCTGCTCTGAAGTAAAGGCGAAGATAGAACCAGAGACCTGAAGAAAAAAACTGAGAAAGCCTTTGAAAATAAACTTCATACTTTAGAGGAGAGAGCCATGACAGGTACACGCGCATTCATGGAAAGTTTCAAATCTTTCCTGCCTAAATTTCTGCGAGAAGATTACTCTCCCTACAAGTGTAATGTTTCCGCTAACCGGGAGAATTACAATTTACGGGCGCGGAGGATACATTTGCAGAATCAAATCAAGACTTGGGTCAATACCGGGCAGAATCCCTTTGTCAAACCTGTAGAATGCAAAGAATGTTTATTTGATACGCGCATCCCGAACATATATATCGATGCTGATGGCGTATGTAACATGTGCATGACCTACAAAAAGAATTTCAAAATTGAAGTTCTCAATAGCGAAGTAGAAACCTTTCTCAATACACCGAGAGAACCAGGTTATAATATAGATGCAGTAGTGGGATTTTCTGGCGGGAAAGATAGCGCAGTGTCTCTTTACCTAGCAAGAAAACGATTTGGGTTAAATGCGATCGCAGTTTTAGTTCAAAACGGATTTATCCCCGAGCAAGTAGTTGATAACGGTCGAAAGCTTTGCGACATGTTGGGTGTGGAATTAGTTGTTCTGAATATTGACTTGGCTCCCTATGTCAAAGATATGATGGACAACAATTTTAAGAACGGTTACCCTTGCTATAAATGCGGGGACATGTTTCATAAGGAAATCCAGCAATACTGTATCGAAAACGGCATCAATCGCATTATTTTTGGGCGTAATTGGTGGCATTGGATTGAGCCGCAAGTGCGTTCTGTCCGCTGGGTAAAACATGAAGCATCGGGCAAGCAATTGCAGATGTTATCCCTGCCTTTTGCTTTGCAATTGACCGAAAAAGCTGTTTACCAAATGCTCGATGATATCGGGTGGTCAACTGTAAAAATTCACGGCAACAGTACTAATTGCGTGCTGCCTGGATTGGTAGAATATGCCGTTTACCAACGACTCGGCTATCATCCAGAATTAAACTTACTTTCGAGGGAAGTAATTACAGGTTTTCTAGATAAGGAGGAAGCAAAGCACCAACTTTCTGACATCAGAGATAATACAGATGCTTTGGAAAAGCTGGTGGATAAAAAGTTGAAGGAAAGCCTAAGTAAATAGAATGATATTATAGCGGATTGCAGCCGCATGAGGTACACCTTCGTTTGTGTAGCGGCAGCGTTAACGCTGCCGCTACACAAACGAAGCCTTAAGGCTTTTCCTCACACGAAAAGCAATCTGCTGTATTCAAGCTGTTTGATAGAAATAGGGATTTCGATAGGCCGGGAAAAAATCGCAATTATCGCCTGGGATACCGTAATTAACTCCGCAAATATGCATAAGCTTTGTATATTTTTGCTCGTCCAAGATCGTTCGATAGGTATGGAAATTGGCTCTTAAATTAGAGAAGCTACTCTTAAAGTAAAACAAAGAGTCGGAGCGGGCACCCAATCCGCCGCCTAAATGTAAGACAGAATTACCATTTTCTTTAGCCCAACGGGTGATGGCATCAATTTCTAACTTTGATGGCGCGTGGCGAAAATACTTGTCAGAAGTTCCAGAAAGATAGGTTTGGACGATGCCATTTATGGCAGTAAATAATATGCCAGAGGCGACTTCGCCTGACGGGGAAAGAATGGTACAGAAATTTAAGCGATCGCCTAAACTAGCTCGTAAATCTGAAAAGTAACTTTCCGAAAACATGTAAAACTCACTGGCTGACAGCCGCTGCATCGTTTTACGATAGATAGCAACGAATTCTTCATAGAAATTCCAATCATTTATCTTTGCCTGAAATCCCTCACGCATCAGCTTGCGAATATCTTTTTTGCAATCTTTTCTTCTCTGCGCCTCAATCTCTTCAATTGACAAAGAAAGATCGATATAAACAGTTTGACCGTGTTGCACCAGCGTGCCGTACTTGGCTAATGTTTCCAGAGGAAGGCTGAGCAAAGGATGCAGGCGGAAGAAAGCAGTAATAATTCCGGATTTCGCTCCAACTTCTCGAAAAGACTCCAGAAACTTCTCTAAACAATATGGATTATCGGGGGGAATTAACAGCGGTGCTGGGTAGCCGTAAGGCGTTGTAGCATCGTACCAATCATCGGGGACGCCGAGACTTGCCGGAATCTTCCGAATTAACAAAGGCACCAAAAATGCCGATTGTCCTATTTCTGCATAAAACGCGACGGGTGTACCTTTCTCATGCTTGGCAGTTAAGGAAACATATTCTGGAAGATGGTAAAAATCGTGCCGAGTTAACATTAAATGGCGTTCCCATCTGGAATCTTGGGGAGAAATAAATTCGGCGATTGTCATATTAAACCTCAAGGATATCTGCTTAAACGATTTCTCGCACAAGAACAAAAGCCTCGGCGGCAAAACAATTTACAGTACTACCTCTTAACGTTGCCAAAGCTCGTAAAGATTCCTCCGAACGTTCGTTAGGAAAAGGTTTAATTTGAGAAGCATAGAGTTGCATCGCTTGCAGTTTCATTTCCAGATAATTGGAAATATCTACAAAAACATTCGGGACAAAATTGGGTGCTAGATAAGGAGCATTCCAGTTAGTTTCTGAAAGTGTTTCGTAAGCATAAATTGCTCGCGGCGCGCCAGGACGATTTGGTCTGGCTGCGACTAAAGCTGATAAGAAAACCCTTTGATGATCTAGGTGAAGATCGCCAGTGAAAGGAATATAAAGAACTTCTGGCTGGATGTTTTGGATAACTTCGTTCAGATGACGATTGATATCCCGGTGAGGAATGGTGTCTAGATTCGCGGCTGGTAGGGGAAGAAATATAGTTTGCTTGACACCGAGTAGCTTATGTGCTGCTAATGCTTCTTGGCGATCGCATTCTATTTCTTCGGCGCTATAGCCTTCGGTCATAATTGCTACACAAACTTCTGCACCAAGAGCCGCCAGCCTCGCCATTGTTCCCCCAACGCCGAGAACTTCATCATCTGTATGCGGCGCAATCACGAGTATCTTATCTTTCATAGCTTTCCTCTTGCTAGCTCAATTCAACTCTAAGAATTTGCGCGTTTCTAATCCACAGCAAAACAGAGTATCAAGAATCGACAGATTCGGCAAAAATCCCAGTTCTGGAAACAGTTGAACGTAGGATGGCGAGTTAAACTCTTGCCAGATTATGCCAATACCCGCCGCTTCAAAAAGTGACATATCCATATATTTTTTGCCGCCGGAACCAGATAAATAAGTATCTGCTCCCACCGCCTTACAAGCATCGATCAAAAGTTCGCTTTTACTTCCTTCTACTCCCAAAGAAGATAAGTAAACAATCGGCTTATCAATCTCCAATATTTCCATCACCCATTGAATGAGTGCCATGTCAAGTTCCCAGAGATGATGCCATTTTTTTGCTAGTAATTCTTGGAGTTTACCGGCGTATTTCTCAAAATAGGGAGCCGGAGAATAATTGGTTAAAAGCGTCTGCCAATGCTTGCGCGACCAAGGAAGCTCTGAATCAATTTTCACTTCGTCGATTCGCTCTTCTTCTCCAGAGGAATGGAATACAGGTACGGTTAGCCATTGTTCGCCTTTGTTGGTTTTGATTTTGTTGCGGTGTTGGATACCGCGCCGCTGAAATTGCACGCTATCCATTACCACAAAAACATCGCCTTGGTTAAGCTTGTGAAAGAAACCCAGGTAGGGTAAATATTGGGGTTGGTGAATGACTGCGATTTTCATAATGGCTCATTGCTAATGGCTAATTGCTAATGGGTAATAGCTTTTCAGTTCCTTTATTTGGCATAGACGCCTTCTTTGCGGAGGACAACTGGAATAGTTTTGAAAAGAATCACCCAATCTAACCAAAAATTCCAGCGTTCTACATACCAAACGTCTAGGTTTAGTCGTTCTTCTAAACTGTTTTCTAAACCGCCATTAACAGCTTCCCAAGCTGTAACTCCTGGCGGCATTAATAACCGCCGTTTTTGCACATCGTTATAGGTGTTTAGCGAGGAAACTAACAGCGGTCGAGGGCCAACTAAGCTCATGTCACCCCGGATAACGTTGAAAAGCTGTGGTAATTCGTCGAGATGATATTCGCGTAAAAACTTGCCAACTTTTGTAACGCGAGGATCGCCTTTGAACGTTGCTAAACCACTACCTATATTAACCGCACCATCGACCATTGTGCGGAATTTGTAGATAGTAAATGGTTTGCCTAACTTTCCTAATCTTTCTTGGCAGAATAAAATGGGGCCTGGGGAACTCAGCCGAACTGCTAAGGCAATTCCTAGCAAAAGAGGCCATATAAGCAGGAGTGCTAGGCTGGCGATCGCAACATCTAAGTAGCGCTTAAACATCAGTTGCATTCTCACGTTCTTTCGTCTGGCAAGATAAGCTTTTTCAGCGGATTTCCACATTTCATCCGTCCAAATTTTGCCAGCATAAACTTCATAACTCATGGCAGATGTCTTCCCTTTTCAAGATTAGCGAGCCGCGTAATAGATGCTCTAAATTAATGAAAAACTAATTCCATTTATTTGGGTTGCCAATTTGGCAACTATCGACATAATTTTACATGCTTATTGGTAATAGGTGATTGGGATTAAGAGTGTTGAATTTTGAGTTAAATAATTATTAAATTAAAAACTCAAAACTTAAAACTCAAAACTATTACCCATTACCCACTATTAATGAATCGCGACTTGTGAACGATGATGCAGAAACTAGCGCTTCAGCATACAAATTTTCGTGCAGATTTAAAATCTGCCGCAGGTCGTAATCTGCCATTAATCCGCGTCCGCGCTTGCCCATCATTTTGGCATCTTCAGGATGGTCTAAGATCCAGGTCATTGCTTTGGCAATTGCTTCTACATTTCCCACCGGAACGAGAATACCGCAGCCGGGATCTAGCAATTCCCGAATGCCTCTAATATCTGTGCCAATGGCTGGAGTTTCCAAGCACAAAGATTCCATGATGCTTCTGGGTAATCCTTCGGATTCGGAAACCAAAATGGTAGCAACAGCAGCGCGGCTCAAAGTTGGAATATCCCGGCGGAAACCCAAAAAGCGAACGCGATCTTGCACGCCTAATTGGTGGGATAACTTCTGCATTTCTGCTTGTAAAACACCCTCGCCAGCAAATGCCAAACAAGTATTCTCTCTGGCAATTTTGGCGAATGCTGTTAACAGATCTCGATGGCGCTTGCGGGGAGTGAATTCGGCGATGCATAAAAACAGAGAAGTTGTCGGTGCGAGTTGTAATTCTTGCCGCACTTGTTCCACTTCAGAGGCAGAAATGGCATCGGGATTGTAGCGTTGAATATCTACTCCAATTCCGGGCATGTAGCGGACTCGATCCGGTGCAACGATTCGGTAGCGTTTCGCCGCTGCTTCATCTTCGCGATTAATAACGACTAAATAATCAGTCCAAAATCCTGCCAGTTTTTCTAGGGTCAAAAAGATGGCATTTTTCAGGGGCATTTCCCCTTTGTAGAAGTTAAAGCCGTGAGCGGTATAAATTATTTTGGGTTTGCCTTGCTTTCTCAAATCTTTGAGGGCGTAGCGAGTGACAAAACCGGCAACTGCCATGTGCGCGTGGACGATATCGTATTGCTGCTGCGCGACAATTTCTCCGATTTTTGATGGCGCAGTCAGGAAATTTTTCGGATCTAGGGGACTGCGACCTAATTCTACATCCCAGACGCGATCGCAAGCCGCCACACATTCCGGACAAGTCGAAACACCGTTGGCGATCGCATCCACTCGCCACCCCTTAGCACGGAAATAATGGGCAAAGGGCAGCAAAAAGGCGCGCAGGGCAATCGGAACGGCACTAACGATTAGAAGTTTGTTCATAAAACATGCGATTCTGTAACGCTGATTTGGGGTAAACAACGAACCTAGAAACCGGGTTTCTTGTCATAGAAACCTGGTTTATTTGCGTAAGTCCTGCAAGTTTGAGTTTTTTGCTTCAGCCATGCCCCAGTAGTTTCTCGGATATAGCGGTAAAATGCGATGCGTCGCTTTTGCAGTAACTCATCTCGGTACTGTTTGGACTTCTCCCAATTACGAGCGGACATGCGCGCCATGCGTGCTGGATCGGTGACGACCTCGCGAATTTTGCTAGCGAGGGCGGGTACGTTACCGGGGGGCACGAGATCTTCTGGCGGTAGCAGTTCGGGGAAGCCGCCGACGGTGGAGCCAATGCAAGGAAGCGATCGCGCCATCGCCTCGATCGCGGCTCGCGGCAATCCTTCTTGATGGGATGGTAAAACGAACAAATCCGCCCGATCCAACTGGGTACGCACAGCTTCCCCCGCAGTCACATCCCCCAGGAACTGCACCCGCTCTCCCAAATCCAGCTTGGCGGCGAGCGATTCGAGTTCCCCTCGATACTTTCCATCCCCCAGCAAAACCAACTTCAGGTCTAATCCCCCGCGCACGCAAGCAGCAACTGCATAAAGCAGCACATCGGGCGCTTTGTAAAGTTGATCCATCGTGCCGACGGTAATCAGGGTCAACGACTGCATCTCCGACGTGGGAGAACGAGGAGCGGTGACAAACGCCTCGACGGGCAATTCAACGCTGGAATAGTGGGTGGAAAAAGCTTCTTTTGCCGGTGGATAGCGTTGTTGCAACGCACGTTCGGTAACGTAAGCAGCCGCAATTGCGCCAGCACAAATCCGCCGCAACTGGCGGGGGAACCACCAGCGCAACAAAGGTCTTAAGGGATGCTTTACCGAACCCGGTGCAAACGCATCGTAGGGATCGGCGACGACTTCCACGCCGTAGGGATGGCGAGTGCGCCGTAAAAAAGGATACACATCGCTGGCAAGTTGGGAAGACACGCGCAAAATTACCGCATCGTTGAAAGCCACAGCATTTCTGACAGCTTGCTTGACAGAAAATGCTTTTAAAACATACTGTTCTGGCCCAATGTAATAAGGCACCGCGATAAACGAAACCCCCGCGCCATCCGCCCGTATCCAGTCTGGCGGCGGCGATGCAACTGGGAGAATTCGCGCCACAACTTTCACCCTGTCAAATACTTCTAAATAGCGTTGCCAAAATGGATAGGCGAACATAGTCTGCGTCCACACTGCCCCATCGGGTGTTTGGACAAAGCGATGTTCGAGGATAACGGTTACATTCATATTCACCTCACTCGATCAAGGTATCTAAGGCGAAACATTGAAAGCATTGCGCGTACCAGACTTAGGGCGAAAAAGTTCAAGCGTCGCCCCACTTGATACCTGTAATGAGTTCCCCCTAGCCTCACAGTTGGCGATACAATCAGCATTGCCAATGATGCCTGCCGTCATTGTGTTAATCCTTTGGTTATCAATCAGCAAGTTGCGGTTAATTTGAACATCCTCAAAAGAACTACCAAGGATAATTCCAGACCTATAATCTTTATGGAAAGACCCCTGACTTTGACCAGGATTGACAATAGTATTTTGCCAAATCCTGCCGGTTTTGATTGGCATAACAATATACATCCCAGAACCTAGAGAATTTTCGATCGTATTATTGAGAATATAAATACCTTCACTGAGTACCTTGGGGGCGGCATATCTCCACATACTTATTCCACTAGCAAGATTGTCACTCGAACGACTTGTACCAGAGAAGTTTGTAAACCGGATACGGTTACCAACAATATGCAAGTTTTTCACGGTAGCCTCTGAATTAGACTCCAGGGCAATTCCTGCACTAGGACTATCCCCCCATAAACTACGCCATCCATTAATATCTAAATGAATTTCATTGTTGGCAATTCTAGAGTGCATGAGTCCAGGATTGGTCTTATTTCCAGGGTAAAAGTATGACCATACAGTAATTCCCGTATAAGCATTTTTGATTGTATTATGGGTCACATTTTGACGCTCGGAACTCCTGGCATAACCAGTAACATATATCCCGTTGGTATATCCAGAGATAAAATTACCATTCACAATATAGTCATCTCCATGCGTTTCAATCGCCGTTCTTGCTGCCTTAGTCCCTGCTCCATTTTTGGATTTAAAAGAGTTATTAGAAATTTGGATGCGCTGACCGTGGGCGTAAATTGTTGAGTGATCGTAATCTATGGGATCTCCACCAATCAATTCAAATACGTTGTTTTTGATTTGAACGTCGGATACGGCTTCTCCATTTGTGGTAACTGTGTTTGCATTACTCTGGTTGGTAAATCTACACCGCTCTATGCTAATTCCCGTTCCTACATAAATTCGTAAAGCAAATCTTCTTTTTTCATCCTCAAAGTCCGATAGGGATTTAACTGGATTTTTTGTAGCGTTGCCATCAATTGCCAAATCGTACATGGCAAAACCAGACAAATCCGAAGCTAATGCTTCACCAGTAAGTATGGCGGTGTAATTTCCTTGATGCTCTAGTTTGATGATGCTGTTTTTATGCCCTTCTCCTTGTAGCGTTATTCTGGAGCGAATTGTAATCGCGCGCGACGTAGAAGGGTCAATGGTGACCTTATAATTCCCACTCGGAAAGAAGACAATTCCTCCCCCAGAACTCGCGACGCGATCGATTGCCGCTTGAATGGCTTTTGTATCATCTGCTTTGCCATTACCCACCGCCCCAAAGTCCTTTACAGAAACTCTATCTCTTGCTGATAGTGACTGGCAGACTATTGTCACCTGGGCTAAAGATATAACAGCGAATAGCGCTATAAGTTTTATCCCGATAAATTGAATGCGATTCATGATTTTGAACCCCTTCTAAAGATTGAAATCAGCGCCCGCACGCATAAATAAGGCAGCAGAGAAAACCATACTAAGGGACGAACTTGAAGAGCAGCATCAGCTCGAGCATAAAAGAGGAAAAATGAGGTAAAACTAGCAAGCATTGCCATTTTTTCTGGGTCATTTGAGCTAACTGCCCACAACCTCAGCTTTCCAAATAGAAAACCCAGAATTCCCAAAGCTACTGGCGTTCCAAACCAACCAAAGTTTAGATACGCCTCGGCGATAAATGAGAACCCATAACTGTAACCCTGTGCTGCTGACCAGGGATTGACTTGCTCAACTAACCACCTAGTCGGCGTACCGCGAGCAATAGTCGGGTGAATTTTCCAAAATAAATTGGGCATTAAGGTGAGTAAGGCATAGAAATAGTCAGCACCCATGTGGAAATTGTTTGAACTTGGAACCAAGTCAAGGGTATATGCCACTGTAGTCATTGAGAATCCCATTTCTGATACAGAAGTGACTACCGGATTCTCCATTGTTGAGAACATATTTGTTAAAAGATCTAGCGATAATCGTCCCTGTCCGGTAATATTTCTCGTCATTGAGATTAGCGGAGAAATAACCGACATGATGAACATACCTGCACCCATCAATCCAAGCATAGGTAGGCGAGAAATTTTGCTATGCCATAACCAGGCAAAGGCAATTAACGGTATAATTGCTGCATTTCTTAAACCTAAGAAAAAATAGGTTGTTGCATAGATAGATATTACGCCTACAGCAATGATTTTTCCTAATAATTTCTTCTGACTTCCGGCAAGAAGAAACAGAGATGCCGGAATCATAAAAATAGTCAAGATGCGGGCAGTGGCAGCCAAACCCGTTGCATCTTCTCTTTGATAAAGTCCAGAATAGCCCGAAGATAAAACAACTGAAATTGAGTCGCTGAAGGTGATCAGAGCTGGAACGAAGGATATGGAAACCAAGCCTATTCCAACTAAATAAGTGGCTCGCTCGTTTGATAAACTTAATTTTTGATCGGGTTTAAATGGTGAATTAGCAGTTTTTGCCGTCGCTATGCTTAGCAAAGCACCTAGATGCATCGCTGCTAAACCCAGCATGACTAAAAACAGCGTTCTCAATAAGGTTTCGGCGGAAACCCTATCTTCTAGAAGGCCATTTTTGTTGAGGTGGAAAACTTCTAAGATTGCCTGTCCTCCGTTGAATAGGGAGGCTGAAGTTAGAAAGAGAATGTAAGGATCGAATAGTTTTTTGGTGACGATATGCCAAGACCAAAACGACCAAATAATCAAGGCAAATAGGGCACAACAGGCTGGGTAAATCCCTAAGTATGGCTGGAAATAAGATTGCTCGTCAGAAGAATAGAGCAGCAAGCCAATCACGATGTAAACTTGAACGAGTGTAACAACGCTCGCCTTGCTGGGAAGTAAACGCACAATCTTAGATCTAGTCGTTGACATACATTAGCCTCTATTGCGCCTGCTCTATAAGATCGGGCATTTTATATCTGGTTTATACCAGCGCCTCCTGGAAAATACCCTCCAATTGCTTGACAGATACCTCGATGTTGAACAAACTGGTTTCTACAACTTTCAAAGCTTCGGATTGAGCGATCGCATCCCCTGCATCTCGATGATTTAAAACTATTTCTGCCCAAGCGGAAGCTGGTTGAGACAGGGACAACCACCTCACCAAAGGCTTGAATATCTCTACCTCCGGTGTAATCGTGTCGGATAAAATGAACGGCAGCCCTGCGGCTTGAGCTTCAATTCCCACGACTGGTAACCCTTCAAACAGCGATGGTAAGAGGAAAACATCGATTGCACCTCGCATTAATCGAGGGATATCGGGGCGGCTACCTGCGAAGGTGACGCGATCGCTTAATCCCATCTGCTCAACTTGGCGTTGGATTTGCGATCGCAACTCCCCCTCGCCCAGCAGCAACAGGTGCATTTTTGGTTCTCGCTTGGCAACTTCTGCGGCAATTTGTATCAAAAATTCATGATTTTTTTGTGCGACAAATCTGCCAACGTGACCGATAACAAATGCATCGCTAGGAATGCCTAATTCCCTACGAATTGCCTCCTTATCGATCGCCTCCCGGAAAGGCGTTAAATCGATGCCATAGTAAAGAATTTGCCAGCGGCGATCGCTTTCCCACTTAGAACCAAACAAATCTGCTGCTGCACAATTACTGCATCCCAAACCAACGTTTGCATAGCGGGAAATCCAACTTTGCGTTAAGCGGCGATACAACTGCCGATACAATCCCGCTTTAGCTTCCTGTGCCGAAGTATCGTTGTGACTGTGGGCAATGCACAAAGGTACGCCTGCTTGTTTGGCTAAGCGCAGGATATAACCGCTGAAGTGATGCACGTGGCTGTGAACGACATCATAGGGGCCATATTCGCGCAGAATTCGGTTTAAATTGGCGGTGTAGCCCCACGGACGCCAGCGATCGAGGGGACAGGGGATAATGCGACTGCCGAAGCTGCGAATCTCGTCGTCGTAAGCGCAGGGATCTGTGCGATGGACGAGGAAATCCATGTGGAAGCGATCGCGGTCGATGTGTCGCAAAATATGCATTAACCAGGTTTCGATCCCGCCTCGCACCATCCCGCCAATCGCATGAAGAATGCGAATTGGACGATCGTCGGCTTTTTGTTTCCCTATAGTTGTAGAATCCGTGCAGTACATATCGCCTCTCTATTGCAAAAATTAATCGCGAATATTCACCACAGCTTTAAGTTCGGGTCATCGATACAAGTGGAAGGATTAGCTTTGGTCTTCCAGCGATAAAGGAATTTTATGCAGTGCATAAACGATAACTCCCAAACTAAAAATTGCTTGGACAATTGCGGCTAAAATTAATGCGATCGCCGCCCCTAGCGATCCCATAATTGGGATTAACCAAAGACAAGCGATCGCAGCGGTTCCTGTCGCCGCAGCAAATAAAGGAATTTGAATCCGGAAATACCGCGCCGCTGTCATTCCATAACCCAAAAAAGACGATATGTAACCAATTCCAGCAGCTACCATCAACCAAACAAATAAATCTTTTTGTTGGGCATATTCTGGGCGATATAACAAAGTCAAAATTTCCCTTCCTGCAACTAGCGCCACCAAAATCGCCGCCCCACCCAAGATTGCCCCAATTACCACCAATTTGACCAAAAGCGAACGAAAAGCGCTGCGATTTCCTGCTGCATAGTATTTCGCCAAACGCGGACTAGCAGACTGTCCCAGGGCATTTACCACCATGTTTCCCGCCACCATTAAGTAAGCGATCGCAGCAAACACCCCCAATTCTCCCTCGCCCCAATAGTGTTCGATAAAGTATTGCGGGATGTTACCGTTGAGGGCAATTAGCATCATCACCAAACCTAAAGGTAGCGATAGCCAAACCAATTTATTCAAAGTTTTTAGATGCCATCGGGGATAAAGGGAATTTGGTATTTTAGATTGCATACCCCCTTTACTTCCATAGACCGCGCAGGCGGTCTTAGTTTGTGTAGCCCCACGCTTTAGCGTGGGGGGCAAAAGCGATGATGCTTCTCTCCCCAAAAGTAAGGAACCGCTGCGGATGTCGTAGGCAAATAGAACAAATGCCCAAGCAATAACTAATCCCACAGTTCCCCACAAAACGCTACCCGTAAAGTAGAGTCCCGCGCCCAGCAAAACAAGAGACAAAGGCCCTTTAATCATCATCGAAATAGCAATCCGATCCATCCTTTCGTGCTGTTGAATTAGCCCGTAAAACACATCGCTAATCGACTCGAATCCCTTCGCCAAACCAATTGTAAAAACCACCAGCGAAGTTTCCCAGCGATAGCCAGCATTGAGGGTAATTCCCCCAATTAAAAGCAGTGCTAACCCCGTCCCGATCAGCCTCAAACCGAGGTAGTCGCCGAACAAATACTGGTGTTTTGCATCTGTCGCCTGGACGGATCGCAGTTGCAGATTTGTCAGCATGACGATAGGTGCAGTTACCGCCAGCCCCAAGGTGAATTGCCCTACTATTTCCCGACTGCCGAATTTAGCCAGCAGCACCAACATCCCCCACTGACAAGCTGCATAAACTGCATTACCAATGAATGTCCAGGAGAAATTGCGGCGCAATGTTAGGGGCTTGATCTGTTGCATATATCTTGACGGCTAATTGCTAATTGCTACTTG
>DNGJ01000515.1:2856-15008 GCA_003486305.1 Cyanobacteria bacterium UBA11371 | reverse complement strand
TAATTGCTAATTGCTACTTGCTAATTGCTGATTGAGGGAACGGATAGTTGAGTGGGATTTAACGGATTGGTATTTGAATCTATAGTCCTTGCTTGCCCTTCAACGTTTAAATAATCAGGCATGTATTCAGGGACTAATTGTTCTAGCATAAACACAATTAAATTGTTATCATTTTTAGTCGCTGCTTCGCAGATGGCTTCGATTTCCAGATCTAGCTGTTCTGGTAAAATGCGACTGGCATTTTTAACCCTGATAATTTTTTCGTGTTGAGTGCGTTCGTATTCCTCCCCTGGGATAAATAACTCTTCAAACAATTTTTCTCCCGGACGCAATCCGGTGAAGACAATTTCAATGTCTTTGCCGACTTCATATCCGGAAAGGCGAATCATATCTTTTGCCAAGTCAACAATTTTAACCGGCTGTCCCATATCGAGCATCATAACTTCACCGCCGCGCCCGATTACTGCTGCTTGCAAAAGCAGTTGAACGGCTTCTGGAATTGTCATAAAATACCGGCAAATATCGGGATGGGTAATAGTTATCGGCCCTCCTTGTGCAATTTGTTGCTTGAAAGTTGGGACAACGCTACCTCGACTGCCCAAAACGTTGCCAAAACGAACTACCATAAAAGGCTTTCCGCTCTTTTGGGCGGCTTGAAGTACGAGCATTTCAGCAACTCGCTTGCTAGCGCCCATAATGCTGGTGGGATTGACTGCTTTGTCTGTGGAGATGGTGACAAAGTGTTCCACATCGTATTTCAAGGCGAGATCTAGTAGATTTTTGGTTCCCCGCACGTTATTTGCGATCGCTTCCGGCGGATGTGATTCCATCAAGGGTACGTGTTTGTGCGCCGCTGCGTGAAAAATAACCTGGGGTCTGAATTGCTCGAACAAATACTCTAATCGATTTAAAAATCGAATATCGCCGATGAATGTCTTGATCTGGGGGATGGTATCCCCAGGATCGCCTTCTTGTTGCAAAATTTGCAACATCCTTCCTAATTCTTGTTGAATTGCGAATAGGGAATTTTCTCCATGTCCTAATAGCATTATTTCAGCAGGACGGCATTTTAAAACTTGCCGACAAAGTTCGCTACCAATCGAGCCACCTGCTCCTGAAATTAGCACTTTCTTGCCTTGGAGAAATTCCCCAACTCTCCGCAGATCTGTTTGGATTGATTCGCGACGCAAAAGGTCTTCTATTTGTATATCTCTGACGCTGCCTACGCGGATGCGGTTAGTTAAAATCTCGTTAAGTCCGGGTAAAGTGCTGGTAGGAACGCCAACTGATAGACAAATATCTAAAATTTCTCGAATTACTCTCCCCGATACCGCAGGCATGGCAATAATGACGCGACGGATATGCAACGAGCGAACTATTTCGGGAATTTTGTGGCGATCGCCTACTACGGGAATTCGGCGAATTTGCAAGTTGAGTTTTGCCTGGTCATCGTCAATAAACGCCACCGGATAAAATCCTAACCAAGGACTTTGTTGCATTTCTCGTACTAGAGAAATGCCTGCACTCCCAGCACCGACGATCAGCACGCGATCGCGTCGATAAAATTTCTGATGTCTTTGCTTGATTCGATTCAGCACTGGAATGCTGAAACGAATCCCACCTACGAATAAAAAGCTGATTATAGTATCCAGCAACGGTAGCGATCGCGGCAAACTATTGACTGCAAAACCATCTAGATAATAAAGCACGTTGAAACATGTGGTTTGCAGAATTCCAATCGCCGCCATCAGCATCACTATTTGCTCTAGTTCGTCAATACTGGCATAGCGCCAGTATCGCTTGTAAAAACCAGACCCATACAATACTGCCAGTTTGAGCGGCACAAACAGTATCGTCACCTCGATTAAACCCCCAAGGTAGGGAGCGAGGCTAAATGAATCCTCTAGACGAATTGCTAGCGCTAATATAGGCGCGATCGCAAACACTATTGTATCTAAAATCAAAAAATGCCTGTTTCTCAGGGTTATTAACCATTTTGATAAAGCTTGTATTATAGAGCTTTTAACAATTTGGTCTTCAATTGGATCTCTTGCTACCGCATTCACTGCTAACAAAATTTTACTAATCATTTTGTTGGCTCCATAAAGTACCGCTCCTTGAGTAATAATCCCGGTTTCAAACCTTGTGTAATAGTGCCAATAAATGCTTTTTCTCTCACCACTCATTCCTCATTACTGCACTGCGTTTTGTAAAATAACCGACTGTCATAACTCAAGATTTCAAACAACAAGCCGGATTTTCTTGACAAGGTTTATTGGTTGTGAGTAATTACCAGTTGATCGAGCAAAACTAACCTTATATCAAACAGGATTTTAAGATTTTCTTACAACTCCAGAATTGTTGACAAGTTGCTAATGTCAGTTAGTTTGATACAGATATAGTTTTTCTACCTACCGCAATTTTGCCTGAAACGATAGTTGATTAGTTGCCAAAGTGGCATAAATTTTCTTTATATTTATTGCTAAAAATACCGATAAAATTTAAATAATTTAAAGCATCTATCTAAAGATATAAATATACCCAATATTTGCAAAATTAAACAATTACGTGTCTACCCTAAGATAGAGGAAAATTGCTCGGCACCCTTCCTTAGAATAGAATCGTTCGTAGTAGGCGCTTGGGCGTCTTTCTCCATCTAAGTGCATTTTAGTATAAATTGATATCTGACATCAAGGCCATTTGGCTATCGGCACTCAAAGCTATTGTTACTAAAGCTTAAAACCGAGAAGAAAAGCTGAAGCTTATGGCTGAGAAGGGTCGGCAATGTTAGTATCAAAACATACTCTTTGACCGCCTCAATGCACCAAACAACGCTTTCAGGAGTAATTTATGGAATCCGCAGAATCTGCGCTAGGCATTCAACAATACTGGCTGATTCTGAAGCGACGTTGGTTACCAGCTTCGGCTGTTTTTGTAACAGTTATCGCGCTCACAGGAATCAAAATTTGGCTGCAACAGCCGCTTTATCGCGCAGAAGCAAAGCTAGCTTTTAGCAAAACCAATCCTACTTCTTCTTTAACCGGATTGGGCAAAGAAATAGGCGAGTTTTCGCCGGTAGCAGAGCAAACTAACCCGCTCAATACAGAAGTGGAAGTGATTCGTTCAGTCCCGATCGCCCAACAGACAATAACCAGACTCAATCTGAAAGACAAAAAAGGGCATATCCTCAAAGTTAGAGACTTCTTGAAAAAGCTCACGGTAGTCAATCCCAGAGGTACGGATATCGTGACACTATCTTACGAAACAAAAGATGCACAAATAGCCGCCGCAGTTGTGAATACAGTCGTGGCGCTGTACCTGGATAATAATCAACGGGTGAACAATAATGAAGCGACTTCGGCGCGAGAGTTTCTCGAAAAACAATTACCTCAAGCAACAGAATCTGTGCGTCAAGCAGAAACAGCGCTGCGTCAATTTAAAGAAAAGAATAAAGTAGTAGACTTACAAGAAGAAGCAAAATCCGCAGTAGCAACGATCGCTAACCTGCAAAACCAAATCAGTCAATCCCAGTCAGAACTCGCCGACGCGATCGCACAATCTCAAGCGTTCCAAAACCAGCTGCAAATGAATCCGCAGCAAGGATTAGTCGCAACTTCCCTCAGTCAATCTCCGGCGGTACAGGAAGCGATCGCAGAATATCAAAAAATAGAACGCCAATTGGCTGTTGAGCGCACCCGCTTTCACGATGCACACCCGGCGATCGCAGATTTAAAAAGCAAACAAGCAACGCTGAAAGCTCTGTTGCAAAATCAAGTTCAACAATCTGCTGGGAATCAACAACAATTGCAAAATGGCTCTTTACAAATTGGAGAAGTTAAACCCAGACTAATCGAAGAGTTTGTCAAAATAGAAGCAAAACGCCAAGGTCTTGCGCGTCAAGTTACTACTTTATCTAACCTCAAAACCGCCTACCAGCAGCGAGTCAACGTTTTACCCAGACTAGAACAAGAACAGCGCGAGTTAGAAAATAAATTAAAAGTTGCCCAAAATACCTACTCGTTAATGCTGCAAAAATTTCAGGAAATCAGAGTAGCTGAAAATCAAAATGCCGGAAATGTTCGGATTATCCAACCTGCCATAGTTCCCGATGAACCAGTCTCGGCGCGCAAAGCTTTATCTGCAATCTCAGGTTTGTTAATCGGCAGCTTGCTTTCTCTAGCAACGGCTTTGATTTTAGAATCCCGAGATAAATCAATCAGAACAATCGAAGAGTTAAGGGAAGTATTGGGTTTAACCTTGATCGGGGTGATTCCTGACTATAAACAACCTGAAAAAATCTTCCGCTTCAACAAGAATTTGACGTTGAATTATGCCCAGATACCTCACTACGTTACAAACAACGGACAGGTTAAGCAAAACGCTTACACGACAAGCAACTTAGAGTTATTGATGCCAAAAATTGTCGTGCAAGATCGCGCTTACTCCTCGATCGCCACCGCGTACCAGATGCTGGTAGCTAACCTGAAGTTTCTCTGTTTTGCACAAGGATTTAAAACCCTCGCCGTTACCAGTACCCAGCGTCAAGAAGGGACTTCCACAGTCTGTGCGAATTTAGCTTGGACGTTAGCGCAATCCGGGCGCAGAGTTTTGCTGGTAGATGGAAATCTGCACCATCCCGCCCAGCATGAAATTTGGGGACTTCCCAATCAAGTAGGTTTGAGTAATGTTATTTTGGGAGACGCTGAACTTAAAAGCGCGATCGCAGAAGTATCCCCCAATCTAAAAGTGCTTACCTCTGGCGTCCTTCCTTCCAATCCAATGGCGCTGCTAGACTCCCAACAAATCTCTGCATTAATCCAACAATTTTCCCACACTTACGATTTGGTTATTATCGATACTCCTTCCTTGAAAGTTGCTGCTGATGCTTTGATTTTGGGTCAAAAAGCAGATGGTATTTTCCTAGTCGTTCGACCCGGAATCGTTGATTCTCAAAATGCCGCTTTCGCCAAACAGCTTTTAGATAAATCCGGTCAGCACGTTCTCGGTTTGGTAGTCAATGGCGTCATTCCTCAAAATGAACCTCAAAGCTACTACTATTTCGCCCAGGAATCCTAAGCGATCGCCTATTACGTATATTTCCTTAATTACCTCGTAGCGTTTGATACCTGTAAAACGCATAAGTATCAAACAAAACACCCACCAAACCAAAGGTGAAAGCGATCGCCAAAATCCCCTCGCTGGGCGATCCGCTGCCAAAAATTGCCAAAAACTGCCAGATACAATCAGCGCCAGACTGACCGATAATTTGCAAACCGGGAATGTAGCGCACTAGAAAAGAACCACCCAGCATTCCCCCCACTAACAAAATCGGGGTAGCAAAGCTAAAGATACTCGTTAGCAGTAGGGAGCGGAAAAAGTTGGGCAAAATACTCATAGCCTGGATTAGAACGCTGATAAGACCGACGACAGATACCAGCGATCGGCACCCGTCACATCTACAATAGGCGCAATCTCCCCCCGAGGGGCAAAAAGACAAGAATCTTAAGTTTTCATTAAAAATAGACAGGGAATGTACTGAGGGATCGTTCAGGATTGAAATAGAACTTAACGCAGAGCGAGTAAAAACGGCGGTGAGGGAGAAAATTTCCGGTTTCAGCTTGGGAATGTGGGGAAAGCGCTTGCTAGCGGCGATTTTGCTGGGCGGACAGGTGTTGATGCACCTATTGGCGGGAAAGATTCATCGGCGCAACACCCTTGACCAAATGGCGATGGTGGGGCCAGAATCGTTAGCGATCGCTCTCCTAACTGCCAGTTTTGTCGGGATGGTGTTTACGATTCAGGTAGCGCGAGAGTTTATCAACTTTGGGGCGACGACTGCTGTGGGGGGAGTGTTAGCGATCGCATTAGCGAGGGAACTAGCCCCAGTCCTCACCGCTGTAATTGTAGCAGGGCGCGTCGGTTCCGCGTTTGCCGCAGAAATCGGCACGATGCGCGTCACCGAACAAATCGACGCCTTATATGTCCTCAAAACCGATCCGATCGATTATTTAGTCATCCCCCGCGTCATTGCTTGTTGTTTGATGCTGCCAATTTTAACAATTATGTGCCTATTAACCGGCTTGGTTGGAGGATTGTTAATTGCAACGAGCATGTATGATATTTCCCAAACGGTATTTTTAGATTCGGTTCGCAATTTCTTGAATGTTTCGGATCTCGTTAGTGCAGCAGTTAAAGCGTTTTGTTTTGGCGGGTTAATTGCAGTAATTGGGTGTAGTTGGGGTTTAACAACCACAGGCGGCGCCAAAGGTGTGGGACAATCAACCACGACAGCTGTAGTGACGGCGTTGATGGCTATTTTTATCTCCAATTTTTTCCTATCTTGGGTAATGTTTCAAGGAACTGGTAGCGCGGTACTTCAAGGATTTTAATTGGGTATACGTTAAAAAACCGGGTTTCTTTGACAATACCCTCGCCAATTTTCTCCAACGCCCCCAGGTTAAAACCTGGGGCTACACAAGCAAAGCCCGCCTGCGCGGGCTAAAATTCTTACAGCCCGCGAAGGCGGGCTTTGAATGCAATAGCGGCACCCTTAAGGGTGCCGGATTTTAGCGCAGGTATTGTTTGAACAATCGTTAGTATGATAGAGATCTCGGTTAAGAAACCGGGTTTCTTTGAACAATCTTCGGTTTGATATATATCTAAGCTCCAAACCCGGTTTCTTATAAATTCTCATTTGCTAGTCTAGCTAACAGCGACTCATCAGATAATTCCGGCAACTGTTCCAGCAATAACCCCAACTCTTCCTCTGACAATGCCAGTAAATTTGACACCAAATCGGTTAAGCGTTCCCCTAACTCCCCAAAGCGCATTTTCAGCACATTTTCTGCTAGCAACCTTCTAGCTTGCTCAATTCCTTCTTCGTCCACCGTCAGGGCGGATAATTGCAGCAACAACAGCGCAAATTCAGCAGCAGGTAAAGCCGATACCGGCACTAAAAAAGCAGTCAAACGCGCGTCTAATTCACCAAACCTTCCTCTCAGAAAGTTGGCTAAAATCAATCGCTGTCCTTCTTCTCTGCCTTCTTCTCTGCCTTCTTCTCTGCCTTCTTCTCTGCCTTCTTCTCTGCCTTCTTCTCTGCCTCGTTGTTCAGCCGCTTCTAATTGCTCTCGAAACAAAGGTGCGATCGCCATAATCAACTCCCGATCTTCCGGTTGTAATTCCCGTTCTTTTTTTGCCCGTAAGTTAGATTGCAACTGGTAAGCTAATTCTAGCGCGATCGCGCGAATCGGGTTATCCACCGATAACTCACTCAATTGCGATATTGCTCTTTCCTGCACCTTCCCCCTACCCAATATTCTCAACCACAAGGTTGCTTCTGTTTCTGGCAATTGATGGATGACCACAATCGCCGTCCGCCAAGATTCTCCTGTAAAGTAGATTCCTTGAAGCCAGTTCTGTTCATCTGGAGCAGCCTTAAACCCATTTAACACCCTGTCTGATGCTGTCGGAGTCAGAATCCATAGTATTGGTAATTCGGCTTTTGGTAGGCTAGTTTCTTCCCGTCTAGATCTGCGCTCTACTTCTGCGATTACATTAAACAGCTTACTCGTACAACTACGCACCTCGCTAATGGTGGCGGGATTGCGAAACGCTTCAAACAGCGCCGTCGTCCTTGCCATTTTTCCCAAGATTCCCAGTGTTTCTACGTAATCTTCAGTACCAGTCCCTGGCGTGAAATAAACATCTATTTCTCGCACTTCTGAATTTACGCCACGGCTGGGAGTCACCGTTCCGATCGGTGATAATAGTTCCGACAAATAATTCTTGGCAAACTCGTCGTAAATGATTCGCGTCATCTTTGCGATCGCTGCAATCTACTTTTGCCAAATCTTACCCTCTATCTTGCTAGCCTGCCCCCGATCAATTGTCCCCTAAACCATTTACCAAGCAATCAAAATATATAGAGAAAAGCTTGACAGCGTTCTTTTTTTTCTGCTATGATACCTTCGATGAGGAAGAAATGCGATTTAATAATAATTAGGCAAAGATTTCGATGATTTGAAGTATACGCCAAAAAAGCAAGATTGTAAATACCTTCGCGCTCATAACAGCGTTAAAATTAGCAATAAAACAATCTAAAATTACTAGCTAATGGAACAACTAGGGCCAGATCCAAATCGACCATATCCGATGGCGGATCAACGTCGAGTGGTATTTATCAAGAATTTCGTCAAATCGCCCAAAATAATAGTGGGGGATTATTCATATTACGACGATCCGGTAGACCCGGAAGGGTTCGAGCGCAACGTATTGTATAACTATGAGAGCGATCGCTTAATCATCGGGAAGTTTTGCGCGATCGCAACTGGCGTCAAATTTATCATGAACGGCGCGAACCACAAGCTGGATGGAATTTCCACCTATCCCTTCCCAATTTTCGGACATGGGTGGGAAACAGCGATGGACAAGTTAATCGATCTACCCAGTCGAGGCGATACGATGATTGGTAACGATGTCTGGATTGGCTACGAATCCCTGATCATGCCGGGAGTTAAAATAGGAGATGGTGCGATCGTTGCAGCGAGATCGGTTGTAGTGAAAGACGTTCCAGCCTACACAATCGTAGGTGGAAACCCGGCAGGTATTATCAAACAGCGATTTAGCGACGCTGAAATAGCCCAACTGCTAATGATTCGCTGGTGGGATTGGGAAATTGACAAAATAACCCGCAATATCAATTTGATTATGGAAGGCGATATTGAAGCGCTGCACAATGCCTCCTGAAATCTATGCATTGCAGCTAATGGCTAATGGCTAATGGCTAATGGCAAGCTTGCTAATGGTTAATGGGTCATGGCTCATCGCTAATCGCTAATGGCTAAGGTTTCAAGACTAATAACGCAAGTTGCTAGTTAATAGTTGTGGCAGTGGTAATTGGTAATTGGTAATTGGTAATTGGTAATAGTTTTGAATTTTGAGTTTTGAGTTTTGAATTGAAGACGTTAGTGGAGCCGATTCCACCCTTGTGAGTGAGTGTCTTTTAACTCAAAACTCAAAACTTAGAACTCAAAACTCTTACCCATTACCCATTACCCTCGTTCCCACGTCTGAAAAGGGAACGCCATTACCAGTGTCTAGGGATGGGAATAGCAACTTGAGTTAATAGTTATCTCAAACGATTTGCTAGTGGCTAATGTAAGTAAAAATGCACCCATTAGCCATTAGCAATTAGCCATTAGCAAGCTTGCAACTTAAGTTAATTAGAAACCTCTGCCATTTCAATCACGCGCCCATCATAGTCTTTTACCAAAAAATTGAGCGGCTTATCGCGGCGAATTTTGTGCTTAATACCTCGCGCTTGCACCCGCAGCAGCACTTGTTCCAAGCAATCGCGATCGAAGCAGACGTGGCGGTGTCGCTCTTTTTCCCCCATACTGGCACCAGTAATAATATGCAACTGGGTATTCTTTTTCATCTGATACCAAAGACCATCAGGCGCATTCAATCCGCTAGTTGTAGAGACGCGGGGAGTAGCGGACATGTAAAGCGGGTCAAAACCAGCAGTCGTACCAAGGGTTTGCTCGTAGTTGTAATAGTAGTGCAGCGGGACTTCTGCTGCTGGTAAGTCTAGCAAACCTTCATAGAATCGTCGGGCAATTTCTAGATCCGACACCATGATGGTATGAACTTTTGGCGCGCTGGTGAGGAACATCCACATGGCGCCTGCATAGGCGACAAGTAGCATCACCATTATCCCTTGGGTTGAAAATAAGCTATCTAACATGGAAGGCAATAGGCACTTAGATTAACTTGACGGAGAGGTCAGCATCTGCTTACACGGGCAAGTTAACTCTAGCAAATTCCCGAATTCTTTAACCAGGTATTTGAACAAAAGCCGCCCCTGTGAAGGCGACAACGCGCGATCGCAGCGCTTTGCTAGATGTGACTTGCGGCTGGTTTTTGTTCTAGCGCCAAATTCTACAGCCTCAAAGAATAGATGCGATCGCGTAGCGCGCGCCCTTGCGGATCCCATCGGGTGCGATCGTTAGCTCACCCTATCCAAATACCGATCGATGAGGGTAATCAGTTGAGCGATCGCTTTGTGTTCTTCTAAAAGCAATTCCTTGATCTGACGCATCTGTTCGGTATTTGGTGGGCGATGCACCAGATCGTCAACGAAATCCAGCAGCGGAGATCTCAGGTTGCGCGCGAGAGCGTTTTCGGTATTAAGTTTTTCCCAGCGCTGCTTGGTAGCCTCAAATCTCTCCTTCATTAAGATGGCTTTTTCCTGCTGTTGCTTGGCTTTTGCTAGACGCCTTTCGGTGAGAACTTTGAGTCTTTGGCATTTCTCTTCTTCAGTCATCTTCCTGTTTGCGAATTTCTCTTAGTTGCCGTTTTAACTCGTTGATTTCCTCTGTCAGTCTGCCAACTTGCTCTTCCAGAGAGTTGGTTTTGTCCTCTAGATCGTCGGTTCTGTTTTCCAGAATGTCAACAGATATATCTAAAGCTTCAACAAAACCCTCTAACGTATCTATCCGATCGGGTTGGGGTGTGTCGCCGTTGGGTTGGTTACCGTTGTTTCCATTGGTCATGGTATTTCCTCCTTGATGGGAGAAACAGGCGTTTGCATAGCGATCGCACAAAGAAACCCGGTTTTTAGGAAGAAACCGGGTTTCTGCCTAGACATTGCGACTAGCAATCCTCCGCATCAAAACGATCATCACTTCGCCCGGATTAGGTGCCGGTAGCAGCCGACTCCAGTGACCAACATCGGCAAAACCAAGCACGTGAAGCGTCTGGATAGTCTGTTTAGGGGGAAGTCGTCGTATCGTTGGTCTGGTACACCAGCGATGCGGCGCATGATTGAGTTAATGCCCACTCTACCACAAGTGTCTGGAATCCGATACCCTTTATCGCGCAATCGCGTAATACGTAGTTGCAGTAGTAAGTGTAAATGAGATGCGAGAATGCATGTATGCGCGTATGGAAGATGATGTGGCTAAAAAGATTCCACCAGGAAGCACAGAGTTGAGTCTCTATATCAACAAAGAGCTAAAACTAAGATTCAAACTTGCCTGCACGGCTGAAGAAAAGCCGATGAGTGAGGTCGTCACCGCACTGATCGAGCAGTGGCTGACGCAAAAAGAAACAAACTCACCAGGCGAAACCAACAAGCAAGATCGGGGAAGTTCAGATGAATAAACTACATATAGTGGTGCTAGACGCAGAGATGGGGAGCGATCGCTTTCCCACCCCATAAAAAAACCGCCCCACTCCTGGGGCGGTTCGTGTTTTTGTAAGCTTTGAGCGATCGCTGTTCTCACAAAAGTTAGAAAGGCGATCGCCGATTAATTGGCACTAACAGAACAAGACTTACAACAATTGTGCCGTCAGCCGGACATTATCAAAGTCCACTGAAACCCCTGGAGCCGCATTCAGGTTAATCAGGCGGATACCCAGCTCTTGACCGAGGAAGGGATCTTTAGCAGAGGCAGTGTAGGTAACGGTGGAAACACCAAACGCACCTTCTGCAATGCTGAGGCTATTGTTGTCTGTGGCAATTACGCAATCGCCAGCCAGCAGTTCCACCCGATAGCCAGGGAAACCCGTGAGGTCAATTGGGAGGGCAGGATTGGTTACAGGATTGCCCACATCAACCTGCAAGGTATAGCGAGTATTGGCAGTCAACTCATCGGTCAGAGTTTGAGTTAGCCCTAAGACGCCACTACCAGGTGCATCGACGATAAAGGCATAACCAGTATTTGCTCCGTCCGCAGCGCCGCTTGGGTAGAAACCAGTAGCATTTTGGGTTCCTGCATCTGTAAAATCAAGTCCGCCAGGAGTCAGTGGAATACCTGTAATCAGATCTTTGGGATCGTAAGCTTCCCACCCTGGAATCGTATCTTTCGTAGGCGACGAAAGAACCGAAAGAAAATAACCATCTGGCGATTCCTGGATCGTGGGTAGGACAGGAATTTCAAAGCTGGGGTTAGCGATCGCCAGCTTCACCGTTACCGTAGAATTAGGCACTCCATCTACATTAAAGACCTCAACGCTATTATTGTTGCCAGTGTTCGATAAGTTGCCTTGACCGTTGTTTGCCAGGGTACTATCAACTAACGTGACGCTATTATTGTCAGAAGTGGCCTTTAGTTCAATGCCATAGCCACCGTTGTTAGTAGCAGCAATAT
>DNGJ01000515.1:2357-2561 GCA_003486305.1 Cyanobacteria bacterium UBA11371 | reverse complement strand
GTTGGCGTTACCTCCGATATCAAAGCCATCATCTTTGTTATTGCTCAACTGGACGTCGCTAACATTTAGCTTGTTGTTGCTGCCGTTGATATCAATGCCATCATCGGTATTACCCGTGAAGCTAGAATCGCTGATGGTGAGTTTATTACCTTCGGCAACGTCCTTCACTTCCAGGCCGTTTAGACCGTTGTTAGTAGCAGCAAT
>DNGJ01000515.1:0-2051 GCA_003486305.1 Cyanobacteria bacterium UBA11371 | reverse complement strand
GTTGGCGTTACCTCCGATATCAATACCATCATCTTGGTTATTTTTGAGCTGGACGTTGCTAGCAGTTAGCTTGTTGTTGCTGCCCGCGAGATCAATGCCATCATCAAAGTTGTTCTCCACGGTGGCATTCCGCACCGTGAGATTGCCATTGTTAACTTGGATACCATCTTGACCGCCAGAAATGTTGATGTTTTCAATCGTCACGTCAGCGCCGTTGTCTACTGTCAAGACATCGGTCAACGATCCACTCCCTTGAATGCGACCGCCTGTAATCGTCAAGTCATCGGTAATTAGCAGCGCACCCAGGTCGGAACTAAGGGTCACATCGGCGTTGAGTAGAATCTTGTTTGCACCGGGTTTAGCGTTGGCGGCATTAATGGTTTCCCGCAACGTCATCACCCCATCATTAGCATCCACCACATCGGCAGAGCTATTGACCACGTAGGTGGTCTCGATTTCTGGGTTAACGGAAGATTGCTGTGACATATTCAAATTTCCTCAATTAGCGATTTTTTCCGACACAATTTCATCCGAGGCGAAACTCGGTGATGGTAATCGCAAACTTTCAAAGATTGAGGGGATGGGCGATCGCGTCAGCGTGCCGGAGGCATATCGCTCTCAACAAAACAACCGTCATTGCGGCTAACGAGAATGTTGGGTTTCTTGCCTCAACCCAACCGACGGGGAGCGATCGCGAAACTTGATTGGTAGTAAATCTCACCAACAATCCGAACGGGTGAGGCTACAATTAAAGATAGGTTAAATATAATCAAGCTGGCTCAATCCTTGAAGCGTCTGCTTTTTGGCAAGGGTTAGCTTTTCTTTTTGGGTTTTGTGGGGTTCACCTCCTCGACCAAAGCTGGTGGTATCGATCTAGTTCGCTATAAGATGCTCCAAATCTGCTCTCCCAGCGGCAATAGCATGACTGTGCATAGAGACGCATTGCTTTTGCGCGATCGCTCTTTTGTCTTATAGCAGCTTTTTTCCCTCATATGAACTACAACCTTGCTCAGGGCGAAGCTTGTTCGTCCCTACAGATGTAATTCACCCAATTCCCAACGATTATAACGTCAGTACTTCCACTTAAATATTCTCACTTAAACTTTTAACTTCTGTTATAAAAATATCATAAATATTTGATGAAAATTTGATGAAGAACGGGTTTTATTTCCTACTTTTCGTACTTTTCGTACTTTTCGTACTTTTCGTACTTTTCGTACTTTTCCTACTTTTGTTACCTAAATAACTTAAGAGCATGAAAGCCACCACGATTTATCTAGTGGATGAAATGCGACGGATGCCGTTTTAACCACAGTAAGTATGTTGAAAAATAGCAGACTGCGCGCTTGCAATCTTAACAATAACGAGGCCGAAAACCGGGTTTTTACGTATATCTCTTGTTCCCAAACCAACAATTTTTGAGAAAAACCCGGTTCCTTTGGCTATCAAACTCCAGTCAATTCGCCGATTTCAGGAGAATAAGTGGGAGTTGAATATCTTTTCGCAGTTTCTATAAACGCGGCGACATCTTCTTCCCTAGTATTAAAAGCAGTCACTAAACGCACAATGGTTGAACCTTCTCCTTCCCAGCGATAAAATTGGAAACCATTCGCATACAATCCTTGAATTACTGCTTCTGGGAATTCCGCGAAAATTTCATTCGCTTCAACGGGATGAAGCAATTTTACTCCCGGTATAGAAGTTAATCCATCTGCTAATTTAGCTGCCATTTTATTAGCATTAATGGCATTTTGCAGCCATAAATTATCTGTAATATAAGCTTCAAGTTGCGCGGATAAGAAACGCATTTTCGAGAATAAATGTCCGCCCCGCTTGCGCCGGAAGTGAAATGTTTCGGCTAAATTGCGGTTAAAAAATATCACCGCTTCTGCTGCCATTGCGCCGTTTTTAGTTGCGCCAAAAGACAGGATATCCACACCTGCACGCCAAGTAATATCCGCAGGAGTACAACCCAAAGATACGATGGCATTGGCAAAGCGCGCGCCATCCATATGTAAGGTTAAATTGTGGGCGCGAGTTACTTCAGAAAT
>DNGJ01000476.1 GCA_003486305.1 Cyanobacteria bacterium UBA11371 | reverse complement strand
CAGGAAACAATTGATGATACTAGAAAAAAACTGATTCAGGAACTAGGGCAAGAAAACCCTGCCTATGCTCGAATTTGCAGTGTTTTGGATAAAGGTGATGTCCTGAGTGCCAATGAATATATAGACATGGTGCAGCAGGGGCGACCAATTCCCGAAGCTGAAACAACAACAGATACCTTTATAGATTTCTTTAAGGATAAGTACACTTTTATCGAAGATGTACTTGAGCCTGCTGACCGGAATTCAAATAAGCGCCGCGAGTTGGTTGAAGCAATTTCCCAACGTAACATTGTTGGAGCAATTCAGATGCGACAGGTACCGGGCGCTCAGGCAAAACAAGCTGCTCAAATGCTCGATACTTGGTTTGCAGTAAAGGGAAGAAAGCAAGCCATCACTGAAAAAGATGTGAGTCAAATTTTGAGTAGTCTGGGTTTTAACACGGCAAATATCGCTATTAAAAAAGTTGGTAATTATATCTGGATTGATGTTATCACCGAGCCGATTCAAGACAAAAAACGTTGTCCAGTTCCAGCTTATGGTTCAGAAGCTAAAGGGCGTTATCGTATATTGTGCGTCTGGGATAGACCACCAGAGGAAGATATTCTCAATGCTGTTGGAGATACTTCTGTTGGCTCTAAGGTACTCGTATTTCATTTCGGACGGATGACGGAAAAAAGACGTAGGGACCTCGCTTGTTTGTGTCGAGAACGCCGCCGCACCTTTATCGTCATTGATGATGCTGTCATGTTCTATCTCTGTGGAGAAAGGGGCGCACGTCTACCAATAATGTTTGAGTGTACCTTGCCCTTCACTTTTCTAGAACCTTATACAACTACTTCAGGCTTTGTTCCCCCAGAAATGTTTTATGGGCGGGAACGAGAAAGAGACTCGATTATTGCTGCTACGGGGTCTTGTTTTATTTATGGAGGACGACAGTTAGGTAAAACTGTTTTGTTGCGTTCCGTCGAGCGTACTTTTCACTCACAAAGAGAGGGAAAAATCGCACTTTGGCTCGACCTCAAAGCCGCAGCAATTGGTTACGACAGAGATATTGATGAGATTTGGAATTTACTGGCAACTGAGTTTAAAGATTTAGGAGTTATTCCCGATACCAAGTCCACTCGTGTAAAAGCAGACGAATTGCTCAAGCAAATCCAAACTTGGCTGGATCAGGACGAAAATCGCCAGATTTTGCTGTTGTTAGATGAAGCCGATAGATTTCTGGAAGCCGACGGCAAAAACGGAGACGAGAAAGGAGAATTTATTCGTTCTGCTCGTCTGAAAGGATTAATGGACAAAACAAATCGCCGTTTCAAAGTGGTATTTGCTGGACTACACAATGTACAGCGTACTACAAGGGTGGAAAATCATCCATTAGCTCACTTGGGAGAACCAATTTGTATTGGCCCCCTGCTCAATAATGGCGAAATGCGCGAAGCCAGAGCCTTAATTGAACGCCCATTTGCTAGCATTGGCTATCGCTTTGAATCTCCCGATTTAATTACCCGTATTCTCTCGCAGACTAACTACTATCCCAGCTTAATTCAAGTTTATTGTCAACAATTGCTCAAACACGTTACTAACCCTGATGTCATTAATTGGAATGGCAAACAAGGTCTTCCTTATGTCATCACCTCCCAGCAAGTTGATGAAGCATACCAAAGCCAAGATTTGCGTAAAGCTATCCGCGATCGCTTTATGTTGACCTTGCAATTGGACCGGCGTTACGAAGTAATAGCCTACACCATTGCCTATGGCTCTATTCAAAGCGAACAAGGCATGGTAGATGGATTCAATGTCCCTTGGATTCGCAATGAAGTGCTGACATGGTGGTATGAGGGATTTCTCGGTTTGTCATTAGATGAAATTCAAGTGCTGCTGGAAGAAATGGTCGGTTTAGGGGTTTTACGTGTCACCAGTACGGGTGGTTTCATCCTGAGAAGTCCCAATGTACTACTGCTGATGGGAACTCCAGAAGAAATTGAAGCTGTACTGTTGCAACCTCGCGAAGCTCCTCTGCAATATGAACCTGGAACTTTTCGTTCGGAAATTGGCACTAATGATAACTCTCGCCGCAGTCCTTTAACCGCTCAACAGGAATCAAAACTTCTGCTTCCTGAAAATGGAGTTTCGATCGTATTTGGTAATCTCGCGGCGGGACTCGATGACTTGAAAGCTTATCTCAAATCCTTGCCCAGTAAGAAAAAGGAAGTCTTCTACTATTATTGGGAAGACATTTCATCGGCAATTGATTTTTCCCAAAGCTTGAAAGAGCGAATTCGCAATCGGCAGAAAGATGGTACAACGCTGGTTTTTGTAGCCTCGGCTTGCCCTTGGAATCAAAACTGGGTTGATGAGGCGATTGGGCAAGTTGACAGATTAAGAGCCAAAAATTCTTTTGTCCGCGTTGTATTTGTTGCCGATACTCAAAAAACTTGGCAGTTAATTAGTAAGAGTTCCACCGACTTGATTTCGGTTAAGAAACTGACGACTTTGAGTTTAAAGCCTTGGCAGGATGCGGCCTTGCAGCAATGGCTACAGTATTGTAATTTTACCAGTGATAAAGTAGCCCGTGAAAAAATCATCGCTGTCACAGGAAATTGGTCAACATTACTGCACCGTTTCTATCAAAATGCAAAATCTGATATCCATCATTGGGA
>DNGJ01000215.1 GCA_003486305.1 Cyanobacteria bacterium UBA11371 | reverse complement strand
AACCATTCACCTTTGGCGAAAAATTCGCCTAAGTTTTTCCGGTTGTAAATCCACATGTGCAAGCAGGTTGCGATCGCGTGCAATGCACAATACTTCTTGGCAAGTTCAAATAATTCCGGGGATTGGTCGTGACCGAATTCAAACGCGGATGTGGCTAGATATTCATCCTGGGCGTTGAGTTCTTCTAAAGCAAAGGAAGCAAAAGTGATAATTTGATCTAGCACTTCTGGATTCACATCGCTTTGCTCTTTGAGGTCGTGGAGTTGAGCGATCGCAATCTCTAACCCTTGCAATGAGTCGTCTGCGCCGCGACTGAACAAATCCATTTTTTCCGGCGCATAACGCGGTACTGGTCGATCCAGCGAGAAGTTGACTTCGAGACGAGATTGCAACGCCTCCATCATCTTGTCATTGCGTTTGGCGCGGTGTTTGGCGAGACTTCGCATTTGCAAAATCAGCGCGTGCAAGTTGACGATGCTGCTACCGTCGAACATGCTGATAATTGCATTATCCCGCAGCATTTTTTGGAAGATGCCAAAATCGTGTTCTTCGCGCATGTAAAACCGCGATCCAAGTACAACAGAAATGTCTTGAATCATCTTTTCCAGCGCCACGGTTACGTGGTATTTCACCACTGCCCCCCAGACGCTAAATTGTTCTGGTACGACGTGGAATCCCCTCGCCACCCCAATCATTTCGCAATCGCAGATCAGGATATCTAAGAAAGCATCAACCAGGGTTTTCTTAGGTTGAGGAATGTCAAAAACCGTTTTGCCGTAAAGTTGGCGACCCAATGCAAATTTTAGCGTGGTTCTCAAGGCGGTATCCGCTGCGCCGTGAGAAAATGCCGCACATAATGGGCGCGTAACTTGAAACCCTTTAAGCGCTAATTCTAAACCCGCTCCCTCTTTTCCTAACAGCATGTCATCGGGAACAAAACAATCTTTGAACCCAATCCCGCTAATATCAGAACCGCGAACGCCGTGGGTGAGGGTTTTGGGCAGATTGTAGTAGGTTGCTCCGTCGAGTCTAGCTTTCTCTACCATGAATAAAGATAAGCCCCGACTCCCTGCATTTGCATCGGTTTTGGCGATGACAAAGGTAACGCCGGAAATCGTCGCGCGGTTAATCGGCCATTTTTCCCCGTTGAGCAAATAGCCGCCGGGAACTTTGGTCGCAGTTACATCACCTGCAATCAAATCGCTACCGTGCGCCCTTTCAGAATAGGCAAGGCACATCGCACCGTTTTGATCTTTAATAAAGCTTGCCAGTTTTTGTTTTTGTTGTTCCGTACCTGCCATCCAGCACAGGAAAGACCAAAACAGAGTAGTAAAAGCAATTCCTGCGGTTTGATCGCGGCGACACAAAACTCGCACAATCGAAACGAATTCCTCAAACGAAGTAAATTCGCCGCCTACCCATTCTGGGACGTAGTAATGGCTGAGTTTCCAGTTATAAAGCCATTCGATAATTTCGTGGGGGAATGCTTCGCGCTCATCCAGGTCAATCACCTGTTTCCAGGACATCATGTTATCCGGATTGCCAGGATCTCCCAAATCCTTTTCGAGTGCTTCGGCGACCCAGTACTGTTTTAATTGCTGCATTGGATTCTCCAGTAAGGGGTAATTGGTAATTGGTAATTGGTAATTGGTAATTGCTAATTGCAAGAAAAGCTAATTGCTAATTTTTTTTCCATTACCCATTACCCATTACCTATGACCTATTTAGAAGTTTGCACTTGTTTGAGAAGCGAATTGACTTCTGCCTGTAAATTTCTGTACTTGGCGGTGAGGGTGGGATTTTCGCTCCAATCTGCCAAGACTTCTAATTCTCCAGATAGCCAACTCGCTTTGCAAGCGCGGCGCTGGATTTTGCCGGAAGAAGTTTTGAGGATATTGCCCGGTTTGGCGAGGACGACGCCGTATACTTGCAACTCGTGCTGTTCGGCGATCGCTTGCCTAATCGACGCTATTACCTCATCGCAGTCCAGGTTTTGTTGTTGCTGACGCTCAACTTCCTGCACTACCACCAATCTTTCTTCGCCGTTGAGTTCTACTGAAAACGCTGCCCCGTAGTCCGGACGCAGTGCTGGATGCACCTGTTGTACCGTCCATTCTATGTCTTGGGGGTAATGATTGGTGCCTCGAATAATGATTAAATCTTTAATACGACCGCCAATATAAAGTTGACCGTCGTGGATGAACCCTAAGTCCCCCGTCCGCAGAAATGGCCCTGTGGGGCAGGCATCCTGCCTGCCATCTGCTAAATAAGCACGGAAGGTGTTGTTGCTTTCTTCGGTACGGTTCCAGTAACCCCCCGCGACGCTGGGATCGGATACCCAAATTTCGCCGACTTCATTCGGGGCGCAAAGGGTCATTTTTTCTGGGTTAGCGATAACGACTTTTGTATCGCATACCAAGCGTCCGCATCCGGGTAGCGTCCGCACCATCTCGTCGTCTTTGGTTGTCGGCACGACGCGATTTTGTTCGAGTGCGGCTGCGTCTACTTTTAAGAATACCGGCTCTTCGCCTTTGGGCGTAGTTGAAACCAGCAGAGTTGCTTCTGCTAGTCCATAAGCGGGGGCGAAGCTACTCCACTTGAAGCCTGCGGGTGCAAATTTTTCGCAGAATGCTTCCATTACTTTTGGGTTAATCGGTTCTGCTGCGTTACCTGCTGCTTGCCAACAGCTTAAATCTAGTTGGGCTAATTGATCTGGAGTAACGCGACGCACGCACTGATCGTAGGCGAAGTTGGGCGCTTGGCTGTGAGTGCCTTTGTAGCGCGAAATTGCGTTTAACCAATGGAAGGGACGTTTAATAAAGGCAAACGGCGACATCACGTAGCAGGGATGACCGTTGTACAGGGGAACCGTCAGTCCTTCTACAAGCCCGTAGTCGTGGAAGTAAGGCATCCAGGTGACGGTGACGCTGTCGGAGTCGTAGCCGCAGGCTTTTTTCAGGTTGCCGCAGTGGAACAATATATTATAGTGACTAATTGTTACGCCTTTGGGCGTCGAGGTTGACCCGGAGGTGTATTGAAGATAAGCCAGTGCATCCCCCGTGACTTCTGGATCTTTCCATTCTTCTGCCAGTTCCAGGTTCACCTGTTCGGTGTCGATCCAGCGCATCGCGCCAAATTCCGGGATTTCTTCGCGGAATTCGTCTAGCAGGGCAAGAATGCCGCCTGTGGTGAGTACAAACGCAGCTTCTGCGTCTTTTGCGATCGCTACCAATCGTGGCAAGTTTCGCTTCAAGCGATTCGCTTCGGGGGGCGGTACGGGAATCGCGATCGTCCCGGCGTACAAGCAGCCGAGAAATGCCGCCATCACCTCTAACCCTTGAGGATACAGCAGCAGAGCGCGTTCGCCTTTAGCGCCGTGCTGTTGCAGCAACGCTGCGATCGCTCTGGCTTGAAGATCGAGTTCGGCGTAGGTCAGCTTTGGCCCTTCCACCTTACCATCAATCAGAAAGGTATAGGCCAGCTTGTCCGGCTCCTGTAATGCTCTTTGGCGTAAAAGATCGACCAGCGTAGCAGGTTCACTGCTTAATATACTTTGCTGGGGAAGGCATTGAGTCATTTTTGTAACTTGAGAAGGGTAAATTTCAGTTTGATGCGTCCCTGAATGGCGCTACGGCTCAATACAGTGTGGCTCTACCACAGGATTTTATGTTGTTCTGCTCTAAGGAGAAGGTTTAGAGTATTCCTAATCGTTTGTTTTCTAGACTATCTTGACATACGTTGTCTGGAACTGGAAAGCGTTCAATATAGGTTTTCACCAAAACTATAAATAATTCTGCTTAGCTTGGTGCTAAATCCAAGGCTCAGGTCGGCGGAAATCCTTACAATAACTAACTTGTATATGATTTTACACCTAAGCGATTTCACCGAATTTCTTTATGCTATCTTTAAACTTATATTAATTTGTAACTGAAATCACAACCATCTGATAAATAAGTTTTATTTTGCGTAATTATACTGATGTTCTACAGCTTGGACTTGATTAACGGATCTTTTTGATCGGGAACTGGGTAAAGGTTTTGCCGTTCTAGATTGCGAACTGCCAACAACTTAGCTGGGATTGTCCTTCTACTGCTACAGCAGCAGCATAGTTTGGGTCGGGTGTCAAGGGGTAAAGAAACCAGGGATTCTGCTGAGGATGTGAGTTTTCAGCAATTAAACGCAACTCTGGGGTACAGCCTGGAGTGAGGGAGACTTCCACCTGTCCTAAACCTGCTAGACCCTCACCAGTGGCTTTGAGATAAGCTTCCTTACAAGTCCAAAGCTGGAAAAATGCCTTTTGCTTTTGCTCTGGGGGGAGCGATTCAATAAATGCATATTCCCTTGGAGAAAAGAAACGCTGGGCAAGTTTTAAGGCATCGTCGAGGGGACGGATATATTCTACGTCGATGCCGATGGGGCGGCGAGCGATCGCATACAATGCCAAAGATTGGGAATGGGATAAGTTAAAGCAAACGGGACTATTAGATCCAGCTAGTTGCGGTTTGCCGCGATCGCTATAACAAAACTCTAACTCGCGAGGTTCTTTCCCCAAATAGCGCCCCAAAATATTTCTCAGTATCCCCCGTGCAACGATAAAGCGCTGCCGATGCACGTCAAAGTGAAACCGTTGCGCTCTAGCTTGCTCATCTGTAGAAAGCGTTGCAGCAAGTTGTGCTTGACACCATTCTGCTTGGTCGAGATCGCCACGCCAGATATGAACGTCATCGGTTGACAAAACCAAATTTTCAGAAGTTGGTAACCACATTCATTTTATTTAAACAGAGTAGGGGCGGGTTTCACCAATAATCTGCGATAAAAACCGACAATTAAACTAAACCCGCCCGGTTAAGGTTTGCTAATTTAATCTTCAATGGTTGTGGGGAGGCAAGTCTAAGGCTGCTCGTGTCGCCCATCCCACAAGAGATGAATTTTTATTGTGGGATGGGCCGAAAAGCCCGTCAGGTAATCTTTTACCCAGAAGGCAGTAAAACAAAATCGTCCTCTCCGATTTGATTAGATGCAATTCCAGTTAAAATTGCCAAAATTTCCCCGCTACTTTTCACGCTGATAGTGGTGTCGTTGTTGTTTTGGCTAATTGCAAGTAGTGGGAAAATTAAACCTCCAGTTAACCCTAGCAAGTCTTCGCCATCGGTAAAATCAGCGATCGCATCCCCACCCCAACCAGCTGTAATCATAAATACATCCTCTCCTTTCCCGCCGTGCAACCAATCGTTCCCCGCTCCGCCGATAACGGTGTCATTATCTTTACCGCCATAAAGCGTATCATCCCCTAGTTCGCCGTTGAGCGTATCCTCGCCTTGATTGCCAAATAGCACGTCATTGCCATCGCCACCGCAGATTTCGTCGTCTTCGCTGCCTCCGTAGGCGGTATCATTTCCATCACCGCCGCAGAGACTATCGTTGCCGCGATCGCCCGCTAACCAATCATCTCCCTTATCGCCAATAACAATGTCATCGTTTTGACCACCGCGCACCGTATCATTACCGTCATCGGCGAACAAAGTATCGTCGCCGGTGTTACCGCAGAGGACATCATTCTCGCTGCCTCCGAAGGCTAAATCGCGACCATCACCGCCATAGATGATATCCTTGCCTTTGTCGCCAGTGAGGATATCATCGCCCTTGTCGCCAAATACTAGGTCATCATTTTTACCACCACGGGCGAAATCGTTGCCTTGACCTGCCGAGATGATATCGTTGCCCGTATTGCCGTGGATATAGTCGTCGCCTTTGTTACCGCTGAGCAAATCGTTGCCGGAATTGCCCAGGATATAGTCTCGGTCTTGACCGCCAAAAATGATATCGTCCCCAGCACCGCCAATCAGGTTATCTTTACCTGCTTTACCAAAGATCCAATCGTTACCGCCCAATCCATTGAAGGAATCGTCCGCATCCGTACCCATAAAAATATCGTCCAAATCGCTACCAAGTTGGATTGCATCGACGGGATTGGGAGTAGTATCGACACCGGGGAGATTATCAAGATCTGGACGGATAATAGATTCGCAGAAGCAATCCGGGGCGGGGTTAGTAACAGTTAAATTGAACGAAGCAAAGGTACTCGCATTCGCCCCATCGGTAGCTTTTATTAGCACAGTCATCTTACCAACATCGCTATTCGTTGGAATGCCAACAAAAGTGCGAGTAATTGGGTTAAAACTTAACCAATTGGGCAAAGAATTGCTATTACCGGGTGTGGCGGTATAAGTGAGAGCATCGCCGCTATCAACATCGCTGAAAGTATCCGCAGCGAAGGTAAAGTTATACAGACTATTGACAGCAGCAGTTTGGTTAATCGGGATTGAAGCACTGACAAAAGGCGCGTCATTGACTGGGTTAATAGCGAGATTAACCATCGCAGATGATAAGGCATAAGTTGTGCCATCAAATCCATTCCAATTAAAACTGGTATCGCCATTCCAGTTAGGATTGGGAGTAAAGCGGAGATTGCCTAATTCAGCAACGGGAATTTCTTGATTTTCAGTGACATTGGCGTCACTCAGTTTCAGTAACCCGTTGTTGGGAAGAGAAGTAACTTGGATTTTGGTTAGATTATCCCCGTTGGTATCGCTGAATTTGCTGGTAAAATCAGCGGCTTTGAAAATAAGATTGGTATCTTCATCGCCTGATATATTCAGATTGCTGACTGTGGGTGGATTGTTAGAATCATCGTTCGCAATTGTTCCCGCGACTGCCTTGGAAGTTAAGATAGTGTAATCGCTTCCAGGTGCTAAAGTTAATTCGACAGATTCATCGGGTTCGATTAACGTATCGGCACTGGGGTCAATAGTCAAAGTAGCGGTATTAGAATTAGCAGCGAAGGTGATGGTTCCCTTAGTTTCAGAAAAGACTGCTGTACCAGTTTGGGTGTAATCGCTGCCAAAGGTGGCATTTCCTCCAACGATAAAGTTGACGCTGAGAGAGTTAGTTAAATCTCCGGTACGAGTGAAGGTATAGACTAAATTAGTCGTTCCGTCTTCAATCGCAGAACTTGGAGAAACTGCGAGAGTGATGTTTTTGGCGTTGGGGTCACTATCGGCAATAGTTAGGTTGGCAGTGGGTTTATTGTTATTTAGCAGGACAAAACTCTTGCTAGGAGACAAATTATAATCAGAATTATTTGCTCCTGTTACTAAGTCAGATTGTCCATCCCCATTAAAATCTGCCGCACTACTCCAAGAAAACAAGCGATCGCGAGAAGAAACTTGACCGATAGGCATCTTGGTCGCTTTGCCAAACGTGCCATCGCCATTGCCTGTTATAAACCAGACATCCGCAGCATAGTTATTAGCCACACTGGTGACGGCAATATCTATTTTTCGATCTCCATCAAAGTCTGAAACTGCGAGGCTACCGATCTGACTGTAAGTAGGAGGATGTTGCTCCAACTTGACTATAAACTTAGTTGGGTCATTGAAACTGCCATTACCATTGCCCAAAAACACTGAGGCTTGGATTTGCTTGTCAGGAACACCGAAACCAGTGTAATTTGCTGTTACTAAGTCAAATCTCCCGTCGCTATTCAAATCTGCCACAGCCATAGCTGCGCTATTTATGCTATTTGGCAGTTTAGTCGCTTTCTCAAAAGTGCCATCTCCATTGCCCAATATCAACGAAACACTATTAAATTGCCCTCGCCCTAGTAAATCGAGGAAACCATCGCCATTGAAGTCCTGCGCCGTGATGTCCCAAAAATACTGACCAGCTTCAACTTTAGAGACGATTGGATCGCTAAAAATACCAGTTCCCGTTCCTATCAGAAACGAAACATTTCCATCATTGATTCCTACTAAATCCAGGTTTCCATCCGCGTTAAAGTCTCCCTTAGCAAGAGATAAAAAAGAATTTGGATTTGAATTTCCTGCAAAATGAGTAGCTTTAGTGAAAGTGCCATCTCCATTGCCGAGTACTACGGCAATACCGCCATTGGCTTTACTTAGTGCTGATGCCAAGTCCGGATTGCCATCGCCGTTGAAATCCCCCGTAACCAAAGAATATTCTGGGCTAGCACCAGTTCCCGTAAAAGCTTCAGCTCCAAGGTCAATAGATTGGCTAGCTTTATCAAAACTGCCATTTCCTGTGCCAAAAAATACCCAACCTACTCCATAACCTGGTGTTAGTAAATCGAGGAATCCATCGCGATTGAAATCTCCGATAAAAGGCTTGGAATCAACATTAAAAGAGTTGGTGGGAGGAGCAAACTGAACTTCAGCAGTATTGCCAAAAGCTAAACCATAACCTGTACCGCGCTCTAAAGTTATGCCAACAGTTTCGTTTGGCTCTATTGCATTGTCGGTGACAGGAGCAACATTTAAAGTCGCAGTCGTGGCACCAGCAGCAATCGTAAAACTGGTGGCAGTTACCGCAGTGAGATTATTACCCGCAACGAGTTGATAATCAGTTCCAGGTGTAGCAGCATTATTGCCAGTTGTAAGGCTGTAATTAACCGTTAAACCGCCAGCGGGTGCAGGGCTGGTTAAGGTAATATTAAAACTGCCGTTAGTTGGCCCAGTTTCGTTGGGATTATTACCGGGCGAAATACTGACGATATTGAAGGGATCGTTATCAGCGATCGCTAAACTCGCATTTGTCGGATTGCTATTTAGCAACACCGACAGATTATTGCTATAAGCAATTGTCGTAACTACATCAGATTTGTTATCTCCGTTAAAATCACCAGAAGCGATCGTCGCAGCATAATTACTAGGGGAGTTAGCAACAGCAGCAGCTAGAACATCGGTAGATAATTTAAAACTGCCATCTCCATTGCCCAAGAAAAACGATACATTTGTCGTAAATTTATGAACACCAAACGGAGGCCGATATTCTGACCGACTTACTGTTGCTAAATCCAGTTTTTCATCGCCGTTAAAATCCCCGACAGTAATATTGTCCGGGCTAGAGCCAGCTGTAAACTTAGTTTCCTGGCTAAAAGTTCCCTTACCATTACCCAAGAAAACTGAAACGCCCGTCGCTAAATCTAGGTGTTTGTCCCCGTTAAAATCTCCCGTCGCCAAATTTGTGGAGATAGAATTTGTAAAAAATTCGCTACCCTTGACAAAAGTTCCATCTCCGTTACCCAATAGTAAGCGGACTCGATTCCTTTCTACTGCCAGTAAGTCGAGTTTTCCATCCTCGTTAAAGTCACCAGATGCGATCGCTGCTTCATTTTCCAGACTAGGAATAAACTTTTGAGCGGGAGCCTCGATAAAACTGCCATTACCTTGACCCAGTAACACCCAACTTGAATTGTTAGAATTGTTGTTCGGTGCTGCAATGTCAGGCTTTCCATCCCCATTAAAATCTCCCACCGCAATAGCATTAGAATTAAATGCTGGATAGTGAGTTGCTTTACCAAAGCTGCCATCTCCATTACCCAACAACACCGAGACACGATTCGTCACTATGTCTGGGTTGCCATCTGCATTAAAATCAGCCACAGCAATATTCTTGTTAGAACCTTCAACTGGAATATTAGTCGCTGCGCCAAAACTGCCATTTCCCTGGCCTAATATGATGCTCAAATTCGACAAATTGTCTGTTACTACATCAAATTTTCCATCTCGATTAAAATCTGCAACTGCGATAGACTTAGAATAATCCAACCCGGTAATAGAGTTGTTAATAACGGTGAAATCGGCAAAAGCGCTGTTATTAGGAGCGAGGTTGTAACCCGTTCCCGCTAACAGATTCACTCGCACCCTTTCCCCACCCGTTTCGGTTACGGCATCATCCACAGGTTTAATTGCTAGGGTGGCGTTTGTCACTCCTGCTGCAATGGTAAAACTCGTGTCATTAATCGCGATGATATTACTACTAGCAGCGAGATCGAAGGTATAATCGTCGGATTTATTAGCACTACCAGTCGTATTGAAATTGACAGTAATTGGGGTAGGTGTAGAGGCGCTGAGAGTAATATTAAACGTGCCAATAGTCAGGCCAGATTCGCTCGATGCAGTGCCAGCAGAAAGATTGATAATTGGGTTGCTCATTTTAGATTATGGTTGCGACAAACCGACTTTCTCCGCTTGACGTTCTACGCTAGCGGTATTTAGGTATTGCAAGCCCTTAAGATTCTTTTTCCTAATTAACGCAAGTTGCTAATTGCTAATGGTTAATTGCTAATAGAGTAGTTTTACTGATATTAGCCATTAGCCATTAGCCGCTATCTATGAGCTAAATAGCAACTTGAGTTAATTGAGTGTTTAAAATTACCAATGCGCCTTTTAAATTCCGAAAAAACCGACTGTGTCAGTTTAGAAAAGAATCGGGGTGCGAAAATTACTCGCTACTCTTGTATTATGGTTGTAGTTAAATCTTAATACCTAAAAACCAATTTGGTAAAATATTTACAATTCTTAATGCTTTCATTGCTAATTTTCAAGTGATTTTCCTGGGTGAGGCATGTTTTTTAGGAAGATGCGTGAAGCGAAGCGATCGCGGAGCGCGAATCGCTCACCCATCATCCACAACCAAATGCTTTACCCTAACCCATAGGGTATAATCTATAAAAGGGATTATGTAATAAAAAATGGTTCAATCTAAAAAAGAAATTTTACCGGCTTCCCATAGCGATAAATTTATCCTAGAAGAAGAGACAGACCATATCCATCACAGTCACACCCACGCAGACGGACAAGAAAGTCATTCTCACGTCCACAGCGAAGAATCCCTGCGCCGCATTGTCAATCGCTTATCTCGGATTGAGGGACACATCCGGGGAGTCAAAACAATGGTACAGGAGAGCAAACCTTGTCCCGACGTGCTGGTGCAAATTGCAGCGGTGCGAGGTGCATTAGATCGGGTAGCGCGGATGATTCTGGACGAACATTTAACCGAATGCATCGCCCGCGCAGCTAAAGAAGGCAATATGGAAGCTGAGATCGAACAGTTAAAGGCGGCGCTGGATCGGTTTTTGCCTTGATTCAACAGTGGACAGTGGACAGTTGAACAGAAATGAATTTCAGGAAATTTGGTAAAAACGTCCGGAAAGCGATCGCACCCCAAAGAAAGAACTATTCAGTAGAGGCACCCTGATATTCA